>NZ_JBEDNQ010000023.1:0-1375 GCF_040105385.1 Pseudonocardia nematodicida | reverse complement strand
ACTCATGACTGTGAGGGTGGATGGGCCGGTCCAAAGATGATGGGCTGGTGACAGAGGCGGCGGGTGTGGCCCGACTCATGACTGACCTGTGTGTCTTTCGAGCGACTTGCCCACCTGCTGCTTCTGTGACACCGGCCCGGCCGGAGTGACTGGCCTGATCAGGAGCGTGACCGCCAGGTAGCGCTGGCGTGTCCCATCACAGTCCTGCCGTTCTCCGGTCCGGACCGGGCCCTGCGCCCTACGGTCAAGGAGAACGCGATGGCCATGCTCTCAGAACTGGTCGAGGTCGTCATCGGGGTCGACACCCACCTCGACACCCACACCGCTGCGGTCCTGGAGGTGGCCGGCGGGCGGGTCCGCGAGACGGTGACCGTGCCCGCCGACCCTGGCGGCTACACCCAGCTGTGCGAGCTCGCGCAGCGACACGGTGGGCTGCGGGCCTGGGCGATCGAGGGCTCGGGCGGCTACGGCTCGGCCCTGACCCGTCACCTGCACGGCGCGCGGGAAGAGGTGGTCATCGAGCTCGACCGGCCCCAGCGACCGGCCCGGCGCGGTGGACGCAAATCCGATGCCATCGATGCCGAACGCGCCGCCCGCGATGCGCTGGCCCGCACCCAGCTGGCCCAGCCCAAAACCGGCGCCGAGCGCGGCGCGCTGCAGGCCTTGCTGACCGCACGCCGCTCGGCGATCACCGCAGCCACCGACGCCCAGCGCCAGCTCCGCGCACTGATCACCACCGCGCCCGAGGCAGTCGCGGCCCGCTTCCGCGGCCACAAAGGCGGCGCCGCGCTGGTGAGGATCGCAGCCGGGCTGGACCCCACCCGCACCGACGGTGCTGCCGACGGTGCTGCCGACGGTGATGTCGAGACCCGCACCTGCCTGCAGGTGCTCCACACCGTGGCCGGGCGGATCCAGAGCCTGCGCAACGAGGCCGACACCCACGAGCGCGTGATCCGCGCAGTGATCGCGGCCTGGCGCCCGGACCTGCTCGAGCTCCCCGGAGTGGGACCGATCAACGCTGCGGTCGTGCTCACCGCTTGGTCCCACCCCGGGCGCTGCCGCGATGACGGCGCGTTCGCCATGCTCGGCGGGGTCGCACCGATCCCTGCCAGCTCCGGGCGCACGGTGCGCTACCGGCTCAACCGTCATGGAGATCGCCAGCTCAACCGGGCCTTGCACAACATCGCCGTCTGCCGGCAACGCTACGACCACACCACCCGCGCCTACACCGAACGCCGCCGTGCCGAAGGCAAAACCGACCGCGAGATCCGCCGCTGCCTCAAGCGCTACATCGCCCGCCAGCTCCACCGCCAGCTCGAAACCCCACCCACCCGGCCCAACACCCCGCTGACCATTGACAGCCCATAGGAGCGTC
>NZ_JBEDNQ010000022.1:0-1425 GCF_040105385.1 Pseudonocardia nematodicida | reverse complement strand
AGTGGCGTCCAGCAGAGTGGTGTGTGACCGGCCCGGCGACGGGCGGAACCTCGTGTAGGGCGGCCACCGCGTGATCTTCTTGAACACCTCTCACAGCACCCAAGAAGCGAGATCACGCGATGACCGCACCCTCCAGTATCGACCCCACGGCGTTCCTGCACGAGCAGCTGGCCCAGGCGAGTCCGGATCTGCTGCGCCAGATGTTGACCACGTTCATCAGCACGCTGATGTCAGCCGAGGCCGACGCGGTCTGCGGCGCCGCCTACGGCGAGCGTGACCAGGACCGGGTGAACGTGCGTAACGGCTACCGGCACCGCGAGTTCGACACCCGTGCCGGCACCCTCGACGTGGCGATCCCGAAGCTTCGCACCGGGTCGTACTTCCCGGACTGGCTGCTCGAGCGCCGTCGCCGCGCCGAGCGGGCCCTGACCACGGTGGTCGCGACCTGCTACCTGCTCGGGGTCTCCACACGGCGGATGGAGAAGCTTGTCGACTCCCTGGGCATCACTCGGCTGTCGAAGTCGCAGGTCTCGGTCATGGCCGCCGATCTCGACGCCCACGTCGCCGAGTTCCGCGCCCGCCCGCTCGACCAGGGGCCCTACACCTTCGTCACCGCCGACGCCCTGGTGATCAAGGTCCGCGAGGGCGGACGGGTAGTCAACGTGCATGCCCTGCTGGCCACCGGCGTGAACGCCGACGGGCACCGAGAGATCCTCGGACTGCAGGTCACCTCCGGCGAGGACGGCGCCGGCTGGCTCGGGTTCTTCCGCGATCTGACCGCCCGCGGCCTGCACGGGGTGCGGCTGGTCACCTCCGACGCCCACGCCGGGCTGGTGGCCGCGATCGGGGCGACCCTGCCCGGCGCGGCCTGGCAGCGGTGTCGCACCCACTACGCGGCGAACCTGATGTCCGCGACCCCGAAGAGCTCGTGGCCGTGGGTCAAGACGCTGCTGCACTCGGTCTATGACCAGCCCGATGCCGCCTCCGTCCACGCCCAGTTCGACCGCGTCCACGCCGCCCTAGATGAGAAGTTCCCGCAGGTCGCCGACCACCTCGACCAGGCCCGGGCGGACGTGCTCGCCTTCACTGCGTTCCCGCGCGAGATCTGGCGCCAGATCTGGTCGAACAACCCCACCGAACGCCTCAACCGCGAAATCCGCCGACGCACCGACGTCGTCGGAATCTTCCCCGACCGAGACTCCATCATCCGCCTGGTCGGCGCCGTGCTCGCCGAACAACACGACGAATGGGCCGAAGGCCGCCGCTACTTCGGCCTCGAGATCCTCAACCGGGCCCGCGCCGCCACTGACCCCTCACCGACCACCGAGCAGGAGGCTGCACCCACCCCGACGATCCCGGCGCTGAGCGCCTGACCCAGCAAGATCACGCGTCAGCCGTCACACACCACGCCACAGGACTTGACCG
>NZ_JBEDNQ010000021.1:0-10445 GCF_040105385.1 Pseudonocardia nematodicida | reverse complement strand
CAGAAGCAGCAGGTGGGCAAGTCGCTCGAAAGACACACAGGTCAGTCATGAGTCGGGCCACACCCGCCGCCTCTGTCACCAGCCCATCATCTTTGGACCGGCCCATCCACCCTCACAGTCATGAGTCAGAAAAGAAGAGGGGGTGGGAAGGGGAGGGGGCGGCGGGCCGGCGCGGTCAGGTGAGCTGCTGGGCGATCAGGAGTACGGCGCCCAGGGTCGAGACCGTGATCGCGGTGAGCCGCAGGCGTCGGCGGTCCAGGACCCGGTTCACCAGCCTCGACAGCGCGTAGCCGGCCAGCACGAACGGCGCCAGCCAGGCCGAGGACGCGAGCACCGCGCCGTCGATCGCCCCGGCGAGGGCGAGCGCGCCGACCGAGAGCACCGAACCGACCAGGAAGAACCCGCCCATCGTGCCGCGCAGGGCCGCGCCGGACAGGCCCTGCCAGACCAGCGCCATCGGCGGGCCGCCGATCCCGGTCGCGGTGCCGAGCAGCCCGGACGCCGCGCCCGCGGTCACCAGCGCGCGCCGGCGCGGACGCGGCGCCCAGCCCAGCGAGGTCAGCACCACCCCGGCCAGCACGACGCCCGCGAGCAGCAGCGCCAGCCCGCGCGCGGGCAGCAGCGCCACCAGCAACGCGCCCACCGCGGTGCCCGGGACCCGGCCGGTCAGGGCCCAGCCGGCCCCGCGCAGGTCCAGGGCGGCCCGCTCGCGCACCGTGACCACCAGCGTGACCATCGCCCCGAGCAGCACGATCACCCCGGGCACCAGCGTCGGGTCGACGAGCGCGACGACCGGCGCGGCGAGCATGCCCATCCCGAAGCCGATCGAGGCCTGCAGACAGGCTGCGAACAGCACCGCGACGGCGACGAGCGCGAACCCGGCCGCCGTCACGGGACCCGGGCCAGCGCCTCCGGACCCGGGACGAGCGGATGGTGGCACTCGGCGGCGTGCCCGGCGCCGTCGTCGAGCCTCGGTGGGGCCTCGGTCACGCAGATGTCGGTCGCCTTCCAGCACCGGGTGCGGAACCGGCAGCCCGACGGCGGGTTCAGCGGGGAGGGGATCTCGCCCTCCAGCACGATCCGCTCCCGCGCCGACGACCGGTCGAGCGAGGGCGCGGCCGACATCAGCGCCGCGGTGTAGGGATGCTGCGGGCGCTCGAAGACCTCCTCGGTGGTTCCGGACTCGACGATCCGGCCCAGGTACATGACCACGACCCGGTCGGCGACGTGCCGGACCACCGACAGGTCGTGCGAGATGAACACATAGGACACACCGAGCTCGCGCTGCAGCTCGGCGAGCAGGTTGAGGACCTGGGCCTGCACCGACAGGTCGAGCGCGGAGACCGGCTCGTCGCACACCACGACGTCCGGGTCCAGCGCCAGCGCGCGGGCGATCCCGAGCCGCTGCCGCTGACCGCCGGAGAACTCCTGCAGGTGCCGGTCGGCGTCGCTGGGCCGCAGCCCGACCAGGTGCAGCAGCTCGCGCACCCGGGCGGCGCGCTCGCGCGCGGTCCGGTACATCGTCCGGTGCGTGCGCCAGGGCTCGGCGACGATCTCGCCGGCGGTCATCCGCGCGTTGAGCGAGTCGTAGGGGTCCTGGAACACCATCTGCACCCGGCGCCGCCAGTCGAACAGCTCCTTGCCGGACAGCGCGAACGGGTCGGTGCCGTCGAACCGCACGGTCCCGGCGTCCGGGCGCTCCAGCATCAGCAGGTGCCGGGCCAGCGTGGACTTGCCGCAGCCGGACTCTCCGACCAGGCCGAGCGTCTCCCCGCGGGCGAGCTCGAGCCCGACGCCGTCCAGCGCCCGCACCTTCCCGCCGCGCACCGTGAAGGACTTGCTGAGATCGCGGACCTCGAGCAGCGGCTGCTCACCCATCCGACACCTCCGAGGAGTAGAAGCACGCCGCGGCGCGGCCCGGTCCGGTCTCGTCCAGCGGGGGCCGCGACGCCCGGCAGCGGTCCCGCACCAGCGGGCAGCGGTCCTGGTAGACGCACCCGGCGGGCACGTCGGCGAGGTCCGGCGGGGCGCCGCCGATCGAGCGAAGCGGCTCGCCGGGTCGGACGTGCTCGGGGACCGAGTCGAGCAGGCCCTTGCTGTAGGGGTGGCGCGGGGAGGCGAAGACCTCGCCGACGGGGCCGGTCTCCACCACCGTCCCGGCGTACATGATCGCGACCCGGTCGGCCTCCTCGGCGACCAGCGCGAGGTCGTGGGTGATCAGGACGACAGCCATCCGGTGCTCGGCGCGCAGGTCGCGCAGCAAGGTCATGATCTGGGCCTGCACGGTCACGTCGAGTGCGGTGGTCGGCTCGTCGGCCAGCAGCACGGTCGGGCTCAGCGCCACGGCCATCGCGATCAGCAGCCGCTGCCGCATGCCGCCGGAGAACTGGTGCGGGTAGGCGTCCACCCGGACCTGCGGCTCGGGGATGCCGACCCGCTCCATCAGCGCGATCGCCTCGCGGCGGGCGTCCCGGCGGGACATCCCGCGGTGGATCCGGAACGGCTCGGCGAGCTGGGTGCCGACCGGGTAGACCGGGTTGAGCGCGGTCAGCGCGTCCTGGAAGACGATCGCGATGCCCGGGCCGGCCAGCGCGCGGCGGGTTCGGTCGTCGGCCGTCACGAGGTCGACGCCGTCGAGCAGCACCGAGCCCGCGGTGACGTCGACGACCGGTTCGAGCAGCCCGACGACCGCGCGCGCGGTCATCGACTTGCCGCAGCCGGATTCGCCGAGCAGGGCCAGGGTCTCTCCGCGCCGGGCGCTGAACCCGACCCCGTCGACGGCGCGCACGGTGCCGTCGTGGGTGCGGATGTCGACGGTCAGGCCGTCGACCTCCAGCACCGTGTCCGTACCGAGTGTCGCGGTCACGCGGGCACCTCCTTCTTGCGGGCGGCGGGGACGGACAGCCGCCAGCGCTGGGCGGGGTCGGTGGCCAGCCGGACCCAGGCCGAGAGCACCGTCGCCGACACGGTGGTGACCACGATGGCCAGGCCGGGGAAGAACGACAGCCACCAGGCGGTCCGCAGGTAGGTGCGGCCCTCGGCGACCATCAGGCCCCAGCTGACGTCCGGGGGCTGGATGCCGATACCGAGGAACGACAGCGAGGACTCGGCGAGGACGACGAAGCAGAAGTCCAGCGTCGCGACCGTCAGCAGCGTGGGTAGCACGATCGGCAGCACGTGCCGCCGGATGATCGCGCCGCTCGGGGTGCCGAACGTGCGGGCGGCGTCGACGAAGCCGCGGCGCTGGAGCTCGGCCGACTCGGCGCGCGAGGTCCGCAGGTAGACCGGGATCCGGGTGATGGTCAGGACCAGCACGATCGTCGCGATCCCGGGGGTGAACACGTACAGCACGACGACGGCGAGCAGCAGCGACGGGAAGCTCATGATCACGTCGGCGAACCGCATCGCGACCGTCTCCCGGCGCCCGCGGTGGAAGCCGGCCCAGAGGCCGATCGCGGAGCCGATCACCATCGAGAGGATCACGGTCGGCAGCGCGACGGCGAACGTCGTCGCGCTGGCCACGATCACCCGGGCCAGCACGCTGCGGCCCAGCGGGTCGGTGCCGAGCAGGCCCAGCCAGCCGAGCTCGTCGAACGACAGCGGCGGGAGCTTGGACAGCGCCAGGTCCTGGCGCTGCGCGGCCTCGCCGAGCAGCAGCGGCCCGAGCAGCGCGCACAGCGCCGCGAGCACGAGCACTCCCGCGGCGACGACGGCGACCCGGTCGTTGAGCAGCAGGCGGGACAGCCGCGGGGCCCGGCGGCGCGGGGTGGGTGGGGCGGACGTCGGGGCGGGAGGTGTCTGCGGCGCCCGTTCGGTGGCGGTCATCGGCGGCACTCCTCTACACGGTGGTGGTGTCGCGGACGCGGGCGTCGAGCAGCGCGTAGCAGATGTCGATCACGACGTTGAGCAGGAAGATCGTCACCGCGGTGAGCAGCACCGCGGCCTGCAGCACCGCGAAGTCGCGCTGCAGGATCGAGTCGATCATCAGCTTGCCGATGCCCGGCCAGCCGAAGATCGTCTCGACGATGACGGCGCCGTTGACCAGGCCGACCGCGAGGTCACCGGCGACGGTCAGGGCCGGCGCCGCGGCGTTGCGCAGCGCGTGGTGGGTCACCACCCGCCGCGAGTCGGCGCCCTTGCTGCGGGCGAGCCGCACGTAGGGCGCCGACAGCGCGGACACCATCGCGCCGCGCACCACCTGGGTGAGCACGCCGAGCGGGCGGATCATCAGCACGAAGATCGGCAGGATCCAGGACAGGATGCCGTTGTCGTTGCCGGAGGTCGGCAGGATCCCGAGCACCACGGCGAAGATCCACACGCCGGTGACGGCGATCCAGAAGTCCGGCACGCTGGCGCCGGTCATCGACAGGAACGACGACGCCCGGTCGGCCGGCGAGTTCGGCCGGTAGGCCGCCCAGCTGCCGACGACGACGGCGCCGAGCACGGCCAGCAGCATCGTCACCCCGGCCAGCTGCAGGGTGTGCGGGTAGGCCCGCAGCACCATCTCCGCGGCCGGTTCGCCGGTCCGCAGCGAGGTGCCGAAGTCCAGGTGCAGCACACCCCACAGGTAGTCGAGCAGCTGCTGCCACACCGGCTTGTCCAGGCCGTTGGCCGCGGCGAACTCGGCGCGCTGGTCCGGGGTCGCGGACTCGGGCAGGTACAGCGACGTCGGGTCGCCGGTCAGCCGGGCCAGCAGGAACACCCCGAGCAGCACGACCAGCAGCGGGATCGCGCTGCTCACCGCTCGCTTGCGCAGGAACGTGGTCATGGCGTCCTCGGCTTCATCTCGGCCAGCCGCATCTCGTCCCCGGTCGCGGAGTCCGGCGTGTAGTCCACCGACGGCGAGCGGGCGAGGATGCCGCGCATGTGGGCGATGTAGGCGTACTGGTCGACCAGCCGGGGCTCGTCGGCGAAGATCGACGCCAGGGCGTCCTGCCGGGCCTGCCCGGACGCCGCCTCGGCGGCGGCGATCCGCTCGTCGAGCTCCGGCGTGCCGTAGGAGCTCTGGAAGCCCTCACTGCGCAGGTACTGGTCCATGCTGAAGGCGGCGTCCCCGGCCTGGTTCCCGTGCATGATCATCAGCAGGTACGGGCCGGTGTCCGGCGGGAACGGCCGCTGCTGGTACTCGGTCTGCTCGGCGGTGTCCATCATCCGGATCCGGACGGTCAGCCCGGCCTGCTCGAGCTGGTAGGCGATCGCCTGCACGACCTGGTCGATCCGCGGGAACTGCCCGGTGCGGGCGATCAGCTGGATCGGCACCGAGGTGTCGACGCCGTCGGCGCGGGCGGCGTCGACGAGCGCGCGGGCCCGGTCGACGTCGAACCCGACCGGAGCCAGCGCGTCGTTGTGCCCGATCACGCCCTCGGGGACGAGCTGGGCGGCCGGGTCCCCGTCGCCCTCGAACAACGCGGAGATGATCCCGTCCCGGTCCACGGTGAGGCCGACGGCCTGGCGGATCCGGATGTCGTCCAGCGGCGGCTCGGTGGCCTGGATGCGCAGCGCGGTCGTCTCGTTGTTGGGGTAGGAGACCCCGAGGTCCTCGGCGCCGTCCTCCGGCCCGAGCCCGGTCGCGATGTCGGCCTCGTCGTTCACGACCATCGCCGCGCGGACCGACGCGTCGGAGCGCCACTGGTAGTCGGCCTGCGCGTAGGCGGGCGGGGTGCCCCAGTACTCGGGGTTGCGCTCCAGGACCAGCCGGGTGCCGGCGTCCCAGCGCTGCACCCGGTACGGGCCGGTGCCGATCGGCTGGCGCACCTTGGCCTCGGTGTCGGTGCTCGTCGGCACCATCTCCACGAACGACAGCCGCAGCGGCAGGATCGGGTCCGGCTCCCCGGTGGTCACGACGAGCGTGCCGGGGTCGGGCGCCTCGGCGCGCACCTCGCGGTCACCGAAGACGTAGCCGTCGACGTTGCAGCCGATCGAGGTGTTCACCGTGCGCTCGATCGAGAAGGCGGCCGCGCGGGCGTCGAACGGGGTGCCGTCGGAGAACCGGACGCCGTCGCGGATCCGGAAGGTCCAGGTGTCGGGGGCGGTCTGCGACCACGACGTGGCGAGCAGGGGTTCGAGGTCGCCGGTGGTGGGGTCGCGCTCGGCGAGCGGTTCGGTGATGTTCGACCGGACCACCACGCCGGTCTGGGTCAGCGAGGCGTCGCACGGTTCCAGGGTGGGCGGCTCATCGGGGAGCACGATCCGGACCGAGTCGGACGGGGCCGCGGCCGCCGGTGCCGCGCAGCCGGCCGCCGCCAGGCAGCAGGCCGCGAGCAGCAGGGCGGCGCCCGCTCTCGGGCGGCGGAGCACGCTCCGCCGGGCAGAAGTCATCGTTGGTCCTCCGCACGAGACAGAGCACAGCGCTCACGGGAGCGGGGGTGTCCACATATGAGGACGCTGTGCGAATCCGTGGATGTACGGTACGAGCGACTGTGACGCCCGTCAAGAGATGACGGTCCACATATGCAGACAGCGTTCTCATATCTGGGCAGCGCTGGTACCGTTCCCTTGTCCACGGCCGCGTGCCGCCGCCGCTGTCCGAGCACCCCACCGAGGAGCCATACCGACCATGACCAGCCGCTTCTCCCCCGCCGAACTGCGTGACGCGCTCGGCTCCGGTCTGCTGTCGTTCCCCGTCACCCACGCGACGCCGGACTACCGGCTCGACGAGTCCGCCTACCGTGAGCACGTCGAGTGGCTCGGCGGGTTCGGCGCCTCCGGGCTGTTCGCCGCGGGTGGCACCGGTGAGTTCTTCTCGCTGACGACCGCCGACGTCGCCCGGGTCGTGCGGGCGACCGTCGAGTCGGTCCCGGACGGGCTGCCCGTCGTCGCACCGGCCGGCTACGGCACCGCCACCGCCGTCGAGATGGCCCGCTCCGCCGAGGAGCTGGGCGCCGACGGCGTCTTCCTGCTGCCGCCCTACCTCACCGAGCTGGACCAGGAGGGCCTGTACCGGCACGTCGCCGCCGTCTGCCGGGCCACCTCGCTGGGCGTCACCGTCTACCACCGGGCCAACGCCCGGTTCGCCTCGTCCACGGTGGACCGCCTGGTCGGCGAGTTCGACAACCTGGTCGGCTTCAAGGACGGCGTCTGCGACATCGACCTGCTGGCCCGGCTGCACGCCACGCACGGCGACCGCCTGGTCTACGTCGGCGGCCTGCCCACCGCCGAGACCTACGCCCTGCCCTACCTCGAGCTCGGCGTGACCACCTACTCCTCGGCGATCTTCAACTTCGCACCGGCCTGGGCCGCGGAGTTCTACTCCTCGGTGCGCACCCGCGACCGCGCCGACGTGCACGCCCGGCTCGCCGAGTTCGTCCTGCCCTACCTGGAGATCCGCGACCGGCGGGCCGGGTACGCGGTGTCGATCGTCAAGGCCGGGCTCACCGCCGTCGGCCGCCCGGCCGGCCCGGTGCGCCCACCGCTGACCGACCTGTCCGAGATCGAGCTGGCCGAGCTGACCGAGCTCGTGAAGAAGGTGAGCTGAACCGATGACCACCGTGGAGTCGACCACCCTCACCGGCGAGATGCTCCTGGGCGCCGCCCGGGTCACCGGTCGCGCCGGAACCCTGACCGCCCGCGACCCGCGCACCGGCGCCGACCTCGCCCCCACCTACGGGCTCGGTGACCGCGCCGACGTCGAGCGGGCCGCGGCACTGGCCGCCGAGGCCTTCGGCGCCTTCCGGGAGACCGCGCCGGCCGAGCGCGCCGCGTTCCTCGACACGATCGCCGCGAACATCGACGGGATCACCGAGGCGCTCGTCGAGCGGGTCGGCGCGGAGACCGGCCTGCCCGAGCCACGGATCCGCGGCGAGATCGCCCGCACCACCGGCCAGCTGCGGCTGTTCGCGACCGTCGTGCGCGACGGGCGCTGGGCCGGCGTCCGGTTCGACACCCCGCTGCCCGACCGGAGCCCGCTGCCCCGCCCGGACGTCCGCCAGCGGATGGTCCCGGTCGGCCCGGTCGCGGTGTTCGGCGCGAGCAACTTCCCGCTGGCGTTCTCCGTCGCCGGCGGCGACACCGCCTCCGCGCTCGCCGCGGGCTGCCCGGTGGTGGTCAAGGCGCACGGCGCCCACCCGGGCACCTCCGAGCTGGTGGGGGTCGCGATCGCGCGCGCGGTCGCCGCGCACGACCTGCCCGAGGGCGTGTTCTCGATGGTCTACGGCGCGGGCCGCGAGGTCGGGACGGCACTCGTCGCGGACCCGCGGATCGCCGCCGTCGGCTTCACCGGCTCGCGCGGCGGCGGCACGGCGCTGATGGCCACCGCCGCCGCCCGCCCGGCCCCGATCCCGGTCTACGCCGAGATGTCGAGCATCAACCCGGTCCTGCTGCTGCCCGGCGCCCTGCGCGGCGGGGCCGAGCGGCTCGGCGAGGCGTTCGCCGGGTCGCTGACCACCGGCGTCGGCCAGCTGTGCACCAACCCCGGTCTGGTCATCGGCGTCGACGGTCCGGACCTGGACCGGTTCGTCGACGCCGCCGCCGACGCCGTCACGGCGTCCGCGGCCGCACCGATGCTCACCACCGGCATCTGCGACGCCTACGTCACCGGCTCGGCCGCGCTGCGCGCGCACCCGGAGGTCACCGAGGTCGCCGGCGGCCGCGCCGACGACGCGATCGCCTCCCCGGGCGTCGCGCACCTGTTCTCCACCAGCGGTGCCGCCTTCGCCGCCGACGAGCGGCTCGCCGACGAGGTGTTCGGGGCGTCGTCGCTGGTCGTGCGGCTGTTCGGCACCGGCGAGCTGGCCGGGCTGATCGCCGGGCTGGAGGGCCAGCTCACCGCGACGCTGCACCTCGACCCGTCCGACGACGGCGACCTGGCCCTGGCCCGCGAGCTCCTGCCGCTGCTGGAGAACCGGGTCGGGCGGATCGTCGTCAACGGGTGGCCGACCGGGGTCGAGGTGAGCACCGCGATGGTGCACGGCGGCCCGTTCCCGGCCACCTCGGACGGCCGCACCACCTCGGTCGGCACCCGGGCGATCGAGCGGTTCCTGCGCCCGGTCGCCTACCAGGACGTGCCGGACGCGCTGCTGCCCGCGGTGCTGGCCGACGCCAACCCGCTCGACGTGCCGCGGACGGTGGACGGTGAGTGAGGTCCTGGTCGTCGGCACCCTCAAGCCGTCGCTCGCCGAGACCCTGACCGGCTCCTACGGCGCGCGCACGCTGCCCGGCGACGGTCCGGAGCGCGACGCGTTCCTGGCCGAGCACGGCGGGACGGTCCGGGCGGTGGTGACCACCGGCCGGTTCGGCGTCGACGCCGCGCTGATGGACGCGCTGCCGAAGCTCGGCGCGGTCGTGAACTTCGGGGTCGGCTACGACACCACCGACGTCGACACCGCCGCCGCCCGCGGGATCCTGGTGTCGAACACCCCGGACGTGCTCACCGACTGCGTCGCCGACACCGCGCTCGCGCTCTACCTGGACACCCTGCGCGGGTTCTCCGCCGCCGACCGGTTCGTGCGCGACGGCCGGTGGGAGCAGGAGGGGTTCCCGCTGCGGCGCCGGGCGAGCGGGCGCCGGGTCGGGATCCTCGGACTCGGCCGGATCGGGCGGGCGATCGCGACCCGGCTCGAGGCGCTGGGCGCCACGATCAGCTACCACAACCGCCGCCCGGTCGCGGACGTGCCCTACGCCTACGCCGAGTCCCCCGTCGCGCTGGCGGCCGGTGTCGACGTGCTGGTGGTGGCCGCGTCCGGCGGTTCCGGGTCGGCCGGGCTGGTGAGCCGTGAGGTGCTCACCGCGCTCGGTCCCGACGGGCACCTGGTCAACGTGGCGCGGGGCAGCGTCGTCGACGAGCACGCGCTCGTCGAGCTGCTGTCCTCCGGCGGCCTCGCCGGCGCCGGGCTCGACGTGTTCGCCGACGAGCCACACGTCCCGGAGCGGCTGCGCGCGCTCGACCAGGTCGTCCTGCTGCCGCACGTGGCGAGCGGGACGGTGGAGACCCGGGCCGACATGGAGGCCCTCACCCTGCGGAACCTGGACCGGTTCCTGCACGACGGAACGGTGGTGACGCCGGTATGAGCTCGATCGTGATCGGCTGGGTGCCCGCGCCCGAGGGCCGGGCCGCGCTCGCGTACGCGATGCGCGAGTCGGTGACCCGCGGCGTGCCGCTGCGGGTACTGGGCGCCGGCGACGGCCAGGAGGACGAGCTGGCCGCGGACATCGCGCTGGCCCGCGCCGCGGCCGGGGGCGACCCGGACGTGACGGTGGAGCCCCCGCCGACCGACGGCCGCAACCCCGCGGACGTGCTCGTCGACGTCTCCTACGACGACGACGTCGACCTGCTGGTGATCGGCCTGCGGCGCCGCTCGCCGGTCGGGAAGCTGCTGATGGGCAGCACCTCGCAGCGCGTGCTGCTCGAGGCGGACTGCCCGGTCGTCGCGGTGAAGCCGGCCGTCGCCCCCGCCCGCTGACCCCCTCGTGAGTGGTTGTGGCGGGCGGGGGCGCGGCAACCACAACCA
>NZ_JBEDNQ010000020.1:0-44367 GCF_040105385.1 Pseudonocardia nematodicida | reverse complement strand
CCCCATCTGGAACCCCACTCATGACGCTTTAGTTCGGCCATACCGAACTAAAGCGTCATGAGTCGCAGGTGGGGTGGGGGTGCCGGGCCGCCGACGGGGGTCAGTCGGCCGGCGGTGGGACGGCGGAGGTCGCCAGGTCGGTCAGGTCCTCGCGGGGGAGGGCGTCGCCCGGCCCACCGCCGACGTCGGCCGCGACGACGAGCATCGCCACCCCCGTCGACCCGTCCTGCGCCTCCGTGCGCGGCACCGCGAGCACCCCGACCGACCCGTCGGTGGCGCGGCAGCCGGTGACGCCCTCGGCGGTCCCGTCGGTGCGCACGGTCGCCTCGATCCAGATGCCCTGTTCGGCGTCCTCCGCGCCCGGCCGCGGGACCGGTGCCCCGACGGCGACCTGCGGGTTCGCGCCCGCGTAGGCGGACTCACCGGCGCCGCGGGCGAACGCCTGCGCCGCGTCCTCCACGGTGGTCCCGTCGGGGACGGCGACCAGCGCGGCCGCGGCGACCCCGCGCGGCGCGGCCTCCGTGGGGCACTGCCCGGCCACGAACGGCGGCGCCTCGGCCAGCCGGGTGAAGGGCACCCCGAACACGTCGAGCGGGGGAGCCTGGGTGGTCGCGGCCGTCCAGCCGCCGGGCGGGGTGAGGGCGAACGCCTCGCTCGCCGCGGGTGCCGCGTCCGCCCCGGCCGCCGGATCGGCGGTACCGGTCCCACGGGCGGTGAGCGCGGCGACGGTCCCGGCCACCAGCAGCACGACGACCGCCGCGGCCAGCGCGGGGCGCCGGTAGCGGTCCACGGGGCGGGCGGGCTCGTCCGGGCGGGGCTGCGGGGAGGCGCCCGGACGGCGGTCCGGCGACGTCCGGCCGGGGGAGATCACCGGCGCAGCCTACGTCCGGCCACGAAACGGTCCGCGCACCGGACGGTGGGCGGGCCGCCCTCGTCGCCCGGCGGTCGGCACCCGTTCCGGTCCTCGCCGCCTCACGCCGGCCCGGACGGACCGTCGGGTGCGGGGGGCCGGGCGCCGTCGCACGGCTGCCCGCGGTGAGCACCGCGGGCGGGGAAGCGGGTCAGCCCGGCAGCAGGGACAGCCGCACCGACCGGGTCGGGTTGTCCACATTGGTGTCGACCAGGCAGATCGACTGCCAGGTCCCCAGTGCGGGCCGGCCGCCGAGCACCGGCACCGTCGTCGACGGCGGTACGAACGCCGGCAGCACGTGATCACGACCGTGCCCGGCACTGCCGTGCCGGTGGTGCCACCGGTCGTCGGCGGGCAGCAGCTCGCGCAGCCGCGCCAGCAGGTCGGAGTCGCTGCCGGCGCCCGTCTCGATGATCGCGATGCCGGCCGTGGCGTGCGGGACGAACACGTTCAGCAGACCGTCTCCGGCGTCCGATTCGGACAGGAAGCGCTCGATCGCGTTCGTCAGGTCGACGACCGACTCCTCGGACCCGGTGCGGATCTCGATCAGCTCGCTGTGCACGGACGCCGACCCTAGGCCCGCAGCTAGGGTCGGGCAGCGTGGGAGCGACGGTGACGGCTTTCGGGTGGGATCTTCCCTCGCGGCCGGGTTATCTGAACACGGCGAGTATCGGGGTGCCGCCGTTGCGCGCCTCCGAGGCCGTGACCCGGGCGGTGACGGACTGGGCCGCGGCCCGGGCGTCGCCCCGGGACTACGACGACGCGGTCGAGACCGCCCGCGCCGGGTTCGCGGCGATCACCGGTGTCCCGGTGTCCGATGTGGCCCAGGGCGCCACGGTGTCCGGCCTGGTCGGACCGCTCGCCGCCGCCGTGCCGGACGGCACCCGGGTGCTCGTCGCGACTGGCGAGTTCTCCAGCGTCACCCGCCCGTTCGCGATGCAGGCCCACCGCGGGGTGCGGATCACCGAGGTCGGGCTCGACGAGCTCGCGGCGCACGCCGGCGGGCACGACCTCGTCGCGGTGTCGGTGGTGCAGTCGCTCGACGGGCGGGTCGCCGACGTCGACGCGCTGTGCGCGGCCCGGGACCGGCACGGGGTCCGGCTGCTGTTCGACGTCACCCAGGCCGCCGGCTGGCTCCCGCTGCGCCTGGACCGGGCCGACGCCGTCGTCGGCGCCGGGTACAAGTGGCTGCTCTGCCCGCGCGGCGTCGCCTGGCTGGCCCAGCGGGCGTCCTGGGTGGACGGTCCGCCCGGCGCCGGGTGCTGGCCGGACGTCGTCCGGCACGGCGCAGGCTGGTACGGCACCGCCGACCGCTGGGGCGACGGTCTCTACACCCCGGACCCGCCCGGCCGACCCGGTCCGGCCGGCGGCGAGGAGGCCCCGGTGTGGTTCTCGCACGTCGGCGCGGCCGTCAGCGTGCCGTGGCTGGCCTCGCTCGACGCCGACGCGGTGCGCGCGCACTGTGTGGGCCTCGCCGACGGGCTCCGCGAACGTCTCGGGATGCCGCCCGCCGGGTCGGCGATCGTGTCGGTCCCGGCGTCCGCGGTGCCGGACGCGGCCGACCGGCTCGCCGCGGCGGGGATCTCCGCGGCCGTCCGGGGTGGGGCGGTCCGGCTGTCGTTCCACCTCGCCACCACCGCCGACGACGTCGAGGCCGCGGCCGTCGCTCTGCGTCCGTGACCCGGCACGGCCCTGCCGCCGCGATCACCCCGACGTCGCGCGCCCCGGCCGGTGATCACCAGCCGGGTGCCGATCCGTGCCGGGGACGGCACCGGCCGGCACCCGGCGGACGATCATCGACCGGACGCGCGCCGGGCCGGGCCGGGTGTCGCCCCGGCCGTCGGGCTCAGTCGCGTCCCGGGAACACCGGGACGATCGGCGAGCGCTCGGTGACGGTGCGCCAGTAGGCGAGGCGGCCGGTCGCCTCGGTCATCGCGCGCAGCCCCGCCTCGCGCAGCGGGGCCTGCGACGAGCGCTCCAGCACCGAGCGCCAGGCGGCGATGGTGTCGGTCTCGGCGGAGACCAGCAGCGCGCCGGCCGACACGGCGTCGACCACCGGCTGCGGAGCCTGGTAGGCCGGTTGCGCCGAGACCGGCCGCTGACCGACCTCGGTGAGGGTCTGCGCGATCTGGCCGCGCAGGGTGGTGTGCGCCTCGACGTCCTGCCGGGCCTGCCGGGCCCACTCCACGGGCACGAACGCCAGCGCGAGCGAGTAGGCCCACAGCGCGGCGTGCTCACCGGCCAGCGCCCGCTGCAGCGCCTCCACGGTCACCGCCGGTACGACGGGCTCGTCGTCCGGCTCCTGCATGCGCAGTGTCATCGCCCGCCCGCCCCACTCGGCCCGGTCACGCCAGCACCGTCGCGTAGGTCGCGCAGCAGGCGGCGATCTCGGCCACCAGCCCGATCTGCAGCGCCGGGGCGTTACCGGCCACCTCGGTCGCGGTCCGGGCCGACGCGGCGACGGCGTCTCGGATCGCGACGACGTCGGCCGCCGGCGGCGTGGCCGGGGGCACGACCTCCTCGGGGGCGCGCCCGCCGGCCGAGTCCAGCGCCCTGGCGTGCTCGATCCGGGCCGCGCGCAGCGGCTCGAGCCGCTCGGCCAGCCCCGGGTCGGCGGTCACGGCGGCGACCACCATCGCCGCGTCCATCCGGGCCGCGTCGGACATCGCGAGCAACGCGTCGTCCACGGCGCCGGGCTGGTCGGTCGCGGCCGTGCAGGCGCCGAGCAGCGGGGGGAGGACGACGGCGGCAGCCCCGGCAGCCAGCGCCCGGCGGCGGCTGAGCGCGAAGCCTGCGGAGCCGCGCATCGACACTGCGGCGAAGCCTGCGGAGCCGCGTGTCGGCGCTGCCGCGAAGCCTGCGGAGCCGCGCATCGACACTGCGGCTGCGCCCGGCAGGCGTGGCGATACCGCGTGCATCCGGTCCCTCACGACCGGTCATGCTGCCAGCCCGCCCCGCGGGCCCCGTCACCGACCGGTGCGCGGTGCGGCCGGAGGGCGGGTACCGCCGCCGACCGGATCCCGGGTGAACGCGCTAGGCTCGTCGGCCGTCCCCGTCGTCGACCCGTTGCCGTTTGTCGCCCGTCGCGACGCACGGCACCGCACCCGTGCCGCGGGAGCGGTTCCGGGGTCGCCGGGCGGGGCGAGCACGCGACGAACGAGGAGAGTCACCCCATGCGCAGTCCGGACCCCGTGCAGCTGGCCGACCAGCTGCGCGGTGTGCTCGAGCCGGTGGTCCACGGAGCCGGGCTGGAGATCGACGCAGTGGAGGTGCGCACCGCCGGACGGCGGCACGCGGTGAAGCTCGTCGTCGACCTGCCCGAGACGTCGACGGCGGCCGGGATCGACCTGGACGACATCGCCCGGCTCTCGCGGACCGCCGCGGCCGAGCTCGACCCGCACGAGCACCTCATCGAGGGCTCCTACACCCTCGAGGTCACCTCGCCGGGCGTGGACCGCCCGCTCACCACCCCGCGGCACTGGCGGCGCAACCACCTGCGCCTGGCGCGGATCCGGTTCACCGACGGCGACACCGTCGAGGCCCGGATCGGCGACGCCTCCGAGGACCGCGTGGTCGTCGCCGTCCCGGGCAAGAAGCAGCCGGAGCGCCGCGAGATCGCCTACACCGACGTCGAGCACGCCCAGGTGCAGGTCGAGTTCAAGGCCCCGCCGCAGAGCGAGGTCGACCTGCTGGCGGCGACCGACGGCACCGACAGCACCAGCGCGAACGAGGAGAACCGGTGAACGTCGACATCCCCGCGCTGCGGGCCATCGAGCGGGACAAGGAGATCCCGTTCGAGACGGTGCTGGAAGCGATCGAGACCGCTCTGCTCACCGCCTACAAGCACACCGAGGGCCACTTCTCCGACGCCCGTGTCGACATCGACCGCAAGAGCGGCGTCGTCCGGGTGCTGGCCCGCGACCCCTCCGACGCGGCCGAGGACGGCACGCCCGGCCCCGAGTTCGACGACACCCCGGAGGGCTTCGGCCGGATCGCGGCGACCACGGCCCGGCAGGTCATCGTGCAGCGGCTGCGGGACGCCGAGCACGAGCGCACCTACGGCGAGTTCGCGACCAAGGAGGGCGAGGTCGTCGCCGGCGTCGTCCAGCGTGACGCGCGCGCGAACGCCCGGGGCGTGGTGGTCGTCGAGCTCGGCGGCAGCGGCGGGATCGAGGCGGTGCTCCCGGCCGCCGAGCAGGTCCCCGGCGAGGTCTACCGGCACGGGGACCGCGTCCGCGCCTACGTCATCGGTGTGCACCGCGGCCCGCGCGGCACCTCGATCACGTTGTCGCGCACGCACCCGAACCTGGTCCGCAAGCTGTTCGCCCTGGAGGTCCCGGAGCTGGTCGACGGCTCGGTGGAGATCGTCTCGGTGGCCCGCGAGGCCGGGTTCCGCTCGAAGATCGCGGTGCGCTCGACCCGGTCCGGGCTCAACGCCAAGGGTGCCTGCATCGGCCCGATGGGTGCCCGGGTGCGCGGGGTGATGGGCGAGCTGGCCGGCGAGAAGATCGACATCATCGACTGGTCCGAGGACCCGGCCGAGTTCGTCGGCAACGCGCTGTCCCCGTCCAAGGTGGTCTCCGTCACGGTGCTCGACGAGAAGGCCCGGGTGGCCCGCGTCGTCGTCCCGGACTTCCAGCTGTCGCTGGCCATCGGCAAGGAGGGGCAGAACGCCCGCCTCGCCGCCCGGCTCACCGGCTGGAAGATCGATATCCGGAGCGACGCCGACCCGCACGACCCGGTCGGACCGGGTGGCGACCCGGTGGAGGTGTCGTCGTAGACGCGCACGACGACCGGGACGCGGACCGGCAGTGTGATCGGCCGGGCGAGGGAATGCCCGATCGGGGTCCTGCGCTACACTCGGTACCGGTCCGCGATCGCGGTCCGATGTCCGCGCGTCCCCGGTCGGTTCCGATCCGGACCTGCGTCGGGTGCCGGACCCGGGAACGGGCCGACCGACTGTTGCGGGTGGTCGCGGAGCACGGGAGTCTCCTCCCGGACCCACGCCGCCGCCGCCCCGGCCGGGGTGCGTGGTTGCACCCCGTGACGGGGTGCCTGGACACCGCCGAGCGCCGCTCGGCGTTCGCCCGGGCGTTGCGTCTCCGGGGTCGCCCCGGGACCGACGCCGTACGGCGATGGCTCCGGGATCAGCAGGACACGGGGAGCCTCTCCGTGTCGTCATCGGAAGAAAGCCAGGTCGACCAGTCATGAGCCAGCAGTGAAGATCGCACCATGAACGTGCTTCGACACTAGGTTCGAGGTCGAGCGGATCCTGCCGCCCGGCCTCCGGTCAGGATGAGGAGAGCAGTGGCAGGCAAGGCCCGCGTGCATGAGCTCGCGAAAGAGCTCGGTATCAGCAGCAAGCAGGTCCTGAGCAAGTTGCAGGACCTCGGGGAGTACGTGAAGTCTCCCTCCTCCACCGTCGAGGCCCCGGTCGTGCGCAAGCTGCGCGACTCGCTGGCCGACGGTGCGTCCGGCGGCGGCAACGGCCAGCGCCGCGGTTCCGGTGCTCCCGGCGGCGGTCGTCCGCGTGCCGGTGGAGCGGCGCCGCGCGGTGGCTCCGGTGCCCCGTCCCCCTCCCGCCCCACGCCGAAGCCCGGCCCGACGCCGGGTGCGTCGCCGTCCGGGCCCGCGCCCAAGCCGGGCCCGCGTCCCGGGCCCTCCGGCCCGGCGTCGCCCGCGCAGCCGGCCGCCGGTCGTCCGGAGGCTCCGAAGCCGGGGCCGGCCGCGCCGAAGCCCGCTCCGCAGCCGCAGGCGCCCGCCGCCGACGCCGGTACCTCGGCGGCGGCCGGCCCGGGTACCGCCGCGCCCAAGCCCGGACCGGCCGCACCGAAGCCGGGTCCGAAGCCGGCTCAGCCCGCCCCGCAGAACCGTCCCGCGCCCGGTCAGGGCGGTGGCGCTCCGCGCCCGGGTGGCGACGGTCCGCGTGGCCCGAGGCCCGGTCCGCGCCAGCCGCGGGTCGGCAACAACCCGTTCGGTGTCGGCCAGGGTTCCCCGAAGCCGGCGGCCCGCCCGGGCCCGCCGCCCCAGCAGGGTGGCGGTCAGCAGGGTGGTGGCGCGAGCGCGCCGGCCGCCCGCTCCGGTGAGGCCCCGCCGCGTCCGCCCCGTCCCGGTGGCGGTGCGCCCGGCGCCGGTGGCCCGCGCCCGAACCCGGGCAACATGCCGCCGCGTCCGAACCCGGGCATGATGCCCGCCCGTCCGGCGGCCGGCCGTCCCGGCGCCGGTGGCGGTGGCCGTGGTGGCCCCGGCGGCGGTCGTGGTGGCCCCGGCGGTGGCCGTGGTGGCCCCGGTGGCGGCGGTCGTCCCGGTGGTGGCGGCGGCGGTTTCCGTCCCGGTGGCGGCGGCCCCGGTGGCCCGCCCCCGGCCGGCGGTTTCCGCGGTCGTCCCGGTGGTGGTGGTCGTCCCGGTGGTCGCGGCGGTGCCGCGGGTGCCTTCGGCCGTCCCGGCGGACCGGCCCGTCGTGGCCGCAAGTCGAAGCGGCAGAAGCGCCAGGAGTACGACGCCATGGCCGCGCCGTCGGTGGGCGGCGTCCGCCTGCCCAAGGGCAACGGCGAGACGATCCGGCTGCCGCGTGGCGCGTCGCTGACCGACTTCGCGGAGAAGATCAACGCCAACCCGGCCTCGCTGGTACAGGTGTTGTTCCACCTCGGCGAGATGGTCACGGCGACCGCGTCGGTCTCCGACGAGGTCCTGGAGCTGCTCGGCCAGGAGATGAACTACCGGGTCCAGGTCGTGTCCCCCGAGGAGGAGGACCGCGAGCTGCTCGAGTCGTTCGACATCGAGTTCGGCGACCTCGGCGACGAGGACGCCCTGATGGCCCGGCCGCCGGTCGTGACCATCATGGGTCACGTCGACCACGGTAAGACGCGGCTGCTGGACACCATTCGCAAGGCGAACGTCCGCGAGGGCGAGGCCGGCGGCATCACCCAGCACATCGGCGCCTACCAGGTCCCCGCCGAGCTCGAGGGCGTCGAGCGGAACATCACGTTCATCGACACCCCGGGTCACGAGGCGTTCACCGCCATGCGTGCCCGCGGTGCGAAGTCCACCGACATCGCGGTGATCGTGGTGGCGGCGGACGACGGCGTGATGCCGCAGACCATCGAGTCGGTGAACCACGCCCAGGCGGCCGGTCTGCCGATCGTGGTCGCGGTCAACAAGATCGACGTCGAGGGTGCGAACCCGCAGAAGATCCGTCAGCAGCTCACCGAGTACAACCTGGTGGCCGAGGAGTACGGCGGCGACACGATGTTCGTCGACATCTCCGCCAAGCAGGGCACCAACATCGAGGGTCTGCTCGAGGCGATCCTGCTGACCGCGGACGCCTCGCTCGACCTGCGGGCCAACCCCGACATGGACGCCCAGGGCGTCACCATCGAGGGACACCTGGACCGCGGTCGCGGTCCGGTGGCCACGGTGCTGGTCCAGCGCGGCACGCTGCGGGTCGGTGACTCGGTCGTGGCCGGCGACGCCTCCGGACGTGTCCGGCGGATGGTCGACGAGCACGGCGCGGACGTCACCGAGGCGCTCCCGTCGCGTCCGGTGCAGGTCATCGGTCTGACCTCGGTGCCGGGTGCGGGCGACACGTTCCTCGTCGTCGACGAGGACCGGGTGGCCCGCCAGATCGCCGACCGGCGGCGCGCCCGCGAGCGGAACGCCGAGCTGGCGTCCCGTCGCAAGCGCGTCAGCCTGGAGGACCTGGACGCCGCGCTGAAGGAGACCAACACCCTCAACCTGATCATCAAGGGCGACAACTCGGGCACCGTGGAGGCGCTCGAGGAGGCCCTGATGAAGCTGGACGTGGGTGAGGAGGTCGACCTGCGGGTCATCCACCGCGGCGTCGGTGGGATCACCGAGGGCGACATCAACCTCGCCATCGCGGACAACGTCATCGTCATGGGCTTCAACGTCCGTGCCGAGGGCAAGGCCACGGAGCTGGCCAACCGCGAGGGCGTGGAGATCCGCTACTACTCGGTGATCTACGCGGCGATCGAGGAGATCGAGGCGGCCCTGAAGGGCATGCTGAAGCCGGAGTACGAGGAGGTCGAGCTGGGCCGCGCGGACGTCCGCGAGGTCTTCAAGTCCTCCAAGTTCGGCACGATCGCGGGTTGCCTGGTGCAGTCCGGGGAGATCCGCCGGAACGCCCGGGCGCGCCTGCTGCGCGACTCGCGGGTGGTCCACGAGAACCTCCCGATCTCGTCGCTGCGCCGGTTCAAGGACGACGTGGTCGAGGTCCGCGAGGGCTTCGAGTGCGGTCTGACGCTGGGCAGCTACTCCGACATCAAGGTCGACGACGTCATCGAGACGTTCGAGATGCGCGAGAAGCCGCGTAGCTGATGTCCCACGAGGCGGGGCGGCCGGAATTCCGGCCGCCCCGTTCTCGTCTGTGTCGTCGGTGTCGGATTCGGGAGGCGTGATGTACGTCGGGGCGCTGGAGTGCGACGTGCTGCTCGGTGACGTCTCGTCGCTCAAGCAGAAGCGCTCGGTGGTCCGCCCGTTGCTGGCCGAGCTGCGCCGGTTCGAGGTCGCCGTGGCCGAGGCCGGCCACCAGGACCTGTACCGCCGCGCGCTGATCGGCGTCAGCTGTGTCTCCGCCGACGCCGGGCACGTCCGGACCGTCCTGGAGCGCTGCGAGCGCCTGGTCGCCGCCCGCCCCGAGCTGGACCTGCTGTCGGCCCGCACCCGCCTCTTCGGCCCCGACGACGAGTAACCCCCTCCGGGCCCTCCGGGCTCCGGGAGCGATCGAACCCAGGTCCGGTCTTGCTTAGACTCGGGCCGGTAAGTCGGTGGAAGGAGCACGACATGGTCGACCACGCGCGCGCACGCAAGCTCGCCAAGCGGATCTCGCAGATCGTCGCCGAAGCCCTCGAGCACGAGGTCAAGGACCCGCGGCTGGCGATGGTGACGATCACCGACACCCGGGTCACCGGCGACCTGCGGGAGGCCACCGTCTACTACACGGTGATGGGGGCCTCGCTCGAGGAGGCGCCGGACACCGCCGGAGCCGCCGCCGCGCTGTCCAGTGCCTCCGGGGTGCTGCGCAGCCGGGTCGGGCAGCAGACCGGCGTCCGGCACACCCCGAGCCTGGCGTTCGTCCTGGACCAGGTCCCGGACGAGGCACGCCGGATGGAGGAGCTGCTGGCGCAGACCCGGGCGTCGGACGCGGAGGTGGCGCGGCTGGCCGCGTCGGCGTCCCCGGCGGGGGAGGCGGACCCGTACCGCACCCCGCGGGACGACGAGTCCGAGTGAGTTCCTCGCACGTCCCCGGCCCCGGCCCGGTCGATCCGGCCGGGGCCGCGGCATTGCTACGGCAGGCCCGCGACGCCCTGGTCGTCGGGCACGTCCGCCCGGACGCCGACGCCGCCGGCAGCGCGATCGCGATCGCCACCGCGCTGCGCCGGTCCGGGATCGACGCCGTGGTCTCCTTCGGCGGGCCGGAGCCGGTCCCGTCGTCGTTGTCGGTGCTCGACCCGGACGGCCTGGTCGTGCCGTCCGCGGACGCGCCGGCGGCCCCGGACCTGCTGGTCTGCTGCGACATCTCCTCGGCACGGCGGCTGGGCGACCTGGCCGGCCGGCTCGACACGGCGTCGGTGTCGCTGGCGATCGACCACCACGTGTCGTTCACCCCGTTCAGCACCCACCAGCTGGTCGACGCGACCGCGCCGGCCACCGTCGTGCTGGTCCGGGCGGTGCTGGCCGAGTTCGGCGTCGCGCTGGACCCGGTGCTGGCGCGCGCGCTGTTCGCCGGGCTCTACACCGACACGGGCGGGTTCCGGCGGGGCGGCGCGGACGCGCTGCGGCTGGCCGCCGAGCTGGTCGACGCCGGCGCGGACCCGGCATCGTTGCTGCGCCGGCTGTCCGGGACCCGGCCGTTCGCCTGGCTCGCCGCGCAGGCCGAGGTGCTGGCCGCAGCCCACTTCGAGCCCGACGTCGCCGCCGGGGCCGGGCTGGTGTGGGCCACCGTGGACGTCGCCACCGCGACCCGGTTCCGGGACGAGGCGGTCACCCTGGTCGGCCAGCTGACGGCGACGGCCGGCGACGGCGTCGCGGCACTGCTCACCGAGGTCGCCCCGGGGGACTGGTCGGTGTCGTTGCGCGGCACGGGGACCCCGGACCTGTCGCGGGTCGCGACCGCGCTCGGCGGCGGCGGCCATCCGGGCGCCGCCGGGTTCGAGCGCGCCGGGACCCGGGACTCGTTGCTGGGGCTCCTGCGGGCCGAGCTCGCCTCGGTGACCGCCGGTGCCGCCGCCCCGCCGTCGTCACGAACGGACCGTTCGTGAAGCCGGCCGGTACGAAGGGTCCGTTCGTGGCGGTGGGACCGGAGGCCCGGGGCGGTCGGGGCGATCGGGCCGGTCCGGTGTGACCCGTCCGGGGGCCGTAGCGTGTCCGGTGATCACAGGAGGTGTGTCGTGAGTTCCGAGTCCACTCCGGGTCCCGGGGACGATCGGGCGTGGCGGGAGTTCCTCGGTGCATGGGTGCGCAACCCGCTGCGGGTGGGCGCCGTCTGGCCGAGCTCGACGCGGTTGTCCGAGAAGCTCGCCCGGATCGCGCCACGGCACGGAGCACCCGTCGTCGTCGAGATGGGGCCGGGAACCGGCGCGGTCACCGCGCAGGTGGCGGCGCGGTTGCCACCGGAGGGCCGGCACCTGGCCGTCGAGCTGGACCCGGCGATGGCCCGCTACCTGCAGCGCACCCACCCGGGCGTCGAGGTGATCAACGGTGACTGCCGCAAGCTGACCGAGCTGCTCGCCGAGCGGGACGTCCGCACCGTCGACGCGGTCATCTCCGGCCTGCCGTGGTCGCTGTTCGACCGCGGGACCCAGCGGGAGATCCTCGGCCAGGTCGTCGGTGCGGTCGGGGAGACCGGCGCGTTCGCCACCTTCGCCTACTCGCACACCATGCCGATGCCCTCGGCCCGGCGGTTCAAGGCGACCCTGCAGGAGACGTTCGACGAGGTCGTCGTGACCAGGACGGTGTGGCGCAACATGCCGCCGGCCTACTGCTACCTCTGCCGCCGCCCGCGCGCCTGAGCCGGCCGGTGCCGAGGAGCACCCGTACCCCGGGCGGGGCCCGGGACATCGCGCGGCTGGCGGTGCCGGCGCTGCCGGTGCTGGCGGCCGAGCCGCTGTACCTGCTGGTGGACACCGCCGTCGTCGGACGGCTGGGGGCAGTCCCGCTGGCCGGCCTGGCCGTCGCGGGGGTGCTGTTCGCGCAGGTCACCACCCAGCTGACGTTCCTGTCCTACGGGACGACGGCGCGTGCGGCCCGGTTCCACGGCGCGGGCCGCCGGTCGGCGGCGGTCACCGAGGGGATGCAGGCGACCTGGCTGGCGGTCGTGGTCGGGCTGGCCGTGCTCGGGCTGGGGCAGCTGCTGGCCGCCCCGGTCGCCCGTGTGCTGGCGGGCAGCGGGGAGATCGCCGACGGCGCCGTCGGATGGCTGCGGATCGCGTTGTTCGGCGCCCCGATGGTGCTGATCACGCTCGCCGGCAACGGCTGGATGCGTGGCGTGCAGGACACCGTCCGCCCGATGCGCTACGTGCTGGCCGGCAACGCGCTGTCCGCCCTGATGTGCCCGTTCCTGGTGCACGGTGCGGGCGACTGGGACGGCTGGGGGCTGGAGGGCTCGGCCGTCGCCAACGTCGCGGCGCAGACCGTGTCGGCGACGTTCTTCCTGCGGGCGCTGGCCGTGGAACGGCGGCGGGCGCCCGCGTCCGACCCGATCCGGCTCGCCCCGGACACCGCGGTGCTGCGCGCGCAGACGACGATGGGCCGCGACCTGGTGATCCGCTCGCTCGGCTTCCAGGCCTGCTTCCTGTCCGCGACGGCGGTGGCCGCCCGGTTCGGCGCCCCGTCGGTGGCCGCGCACCAGATCGTCCTGCAGCTGTGGGTGTTCCAGACCCTGGTGCTCGACGCCGTCGCGATCGCCGCGCAGGCCCTCGTCGGCTCCGCGCTCGGGGCCGCCCGGTCGGACGGCCCGGAGGGCACCGCGCACGCCCGCGCCGTGGCGGCCCGGGTGACCCGCTACGGCCTGGTGCTGGGCTGCCTGTTCGCGATCGTGTACGCGGCCCTGTTCCCGGTACTGCCGGGGGTGTTCACCGCCGACCTCGCCGTGCTCGCGACGATCCCGGTCGCCTGGTGGTTCTTCACCGCGCTCCAGCCGGTCGCCGGGGTGGTCTTCGCGCTCGACGGCGTGCTGCTCGGCGCGGGGGACGCGGCCTTCCTGCGCACGACGACGCTGCTCGCCGCGATCGGCGGGTTCCTGCCGATGATCTGGCTGTCGCTCGTGTTCGGCTGGGGGCTGGCCGGGATCTGGACCGGGCTCGCCGCGTTCATGCTGGTGCGCCTCGTGGCCGTCGGCCTGCGCGCCCGCTCGGGCCGCTGGGCGGTCCCCGGCGCGGTGCGCCCCTGAGCCGGCCTCCGTCTCCGCCGACGGGTACGTGAGCGCTGTTCCGGGAGCTGCCGGCGACTCTCCTGTACCCCTCGGCGCCGGCGCGCCGGGCGGAGGGCGGCCGGTGTCGGCCGAGGGCATGTGAGGGCGTCGTCAGGGCTCGGGGACGGCGCTGTGGTGCCGCTCGTCCGGCGATCAGGGCGTGGCCGGCGGGGCCGGGGCGTCCGGGGCCGGGGCGTCCGGGGCCGGGAGCGGGAGGCGCACGGTGAAGACCGTGCCGGTGCCGTCGTCGCGCGGGCCGACGGCCACCGTTCCGCCGAGCCGCCGCGCGATCCGGTCGACCAGGGCCAGCCCGATGCCGCGGGGGCGGCCACCGGGCGTCGCCCGGGTGCTGAAGCCGAACGTGAACAGCTCGCGGGCGGTCTCCTCGCCGACGCCGGGCCCGCTGTCGGCCACCTCCAGCACGACGTCCCCGCTCTCGCAGCGCACCGTCACGGCGACCGCGCGCTCGGGGCCGCGCGGGCCCCCGGCGCCGTTCCCGCTCGCGCGACCCGCCGGGGTGTCGTCCGCGCGACCCGCCACGGCCTCGATCGCGTTGTCCACCAGGTTCCCGGCGAGCGAGACCAGGTCGTCGGCGGCGAACGGGAGCCGCAGGTCGGGCAGGCAGCGCTCGTCGCAGGCGTCGACGACGGTGAACGCGACGTCGTTCTCGGCGGCCGCCCACGCCTTGTCCGCGAGCAGCGCGGCGAGCACCGGGTCGGCGACCTCGGACACCACCCGCGAGCCCGGACCCCGGGTGCGGTCGAGGGCGGCGCTGCCGGCGGCCGCCGCGTCGGAGGTGTCGCCCAGCTCGATCAGGGTGAGCACGGTCTGCAGGCGGTTCGCGAACTCGTGTGCCTGGCCGGACAGCGCCGCGACCCGGTCCCGGGCGTCGTCGCGCTCGCGCAGCGCCCCGGCCAGCTCGGTCCGGTCGCGCAGCGTGAAGACCCGGGTGTCGGGGCCCGCCGCGGGACCGGCGGCCCGGCTGTTGACCAGCAGCACCCGCTCCCCGGCCAGCGCCGGCTCGTCGTGCAGGTCCTCGCGCAGGCCGCGGGCCAGCACGGCGCCCACCGCGGGATCGACGCCGAGCCCGGACAGCGGACGGCCCGGTGCGGCGGGATCGAGGTCGCCGCCGGGAGACGGGACACCGACACCGGCCGGCAGGACCGCCCCCGGCGAGGCCGGGCCGGAGCCGCCCGCCCGACCGTGCCCCCCGGGCCCGGCCCCGGCGGTACCCGCCGGGGATCCGGCCCGCCCGGGCGCAAGCAGGCGTCGTGCCTCGGCGTTGACCACCACCAGCCGGCCGCTGCCGTCGACGACCAGCAGTCCCTCGCCGACCGCGTGCAGCACGGCGTCGTGGTGGGTGTAGGCGGCGGTGATCTCCTCGGGCTCCAGTCCGAGGGTCTGCCGGCGCAGCCGCCGGGCCAGCAGCGCGGCGAGCCCCAGCCCGATCAGCAGCGCCCCCGCGGCCGCGGCCAGGATCGCCGGCAGCCACCGGAACACGAGGTCGCTGATCCGGGTCTCCAGCACCCCGACCGAGACGACGCCGGCGACGCGACCGTCCAGCACCACCGGGGTGACCGTGCGGATCGACTGTCCCAGCGTGCCGGTGTAGATCTCGGTGGAGGTCTCGCCGGCCAGCGCGGGCGCGATGTTGCCCTGGTAGATCCCGCCGATCTCGGCCGGGTTGTAGTGGCTCCAGCGCACGCCCTGCGGCGACATGACCACGATGAAGCTCGTGCCGGTCGCGACCCGGGTGCGCTCGGCGACCGGCTGCAGCCGCGCCGACAGGGTGGCGACGTCGCCGCCGGAGCGGATCGCGTCGACGACCTCGGGGTCCGACGCCAGGTTCACCGCGGTGGCCCGGGTGAGCCGGCCCGCGGCGTCGTGCTCGAGCTCCCCGGCGCCGTAGAAGGCCAGACCGGTCAGCCCGCCGACGGTGAGCAGCACCGTCACGACCTGTAGCACGAACAGCTGCCGGACCAGGCTCGACCGGCGGCGGAGGATGAGCAGGGGCCGGCGCACGGTCCCACCCTGCCACCGGGGGAGTGGCGGGGTGGGCCGTGCGCCGGCCGGTGGGGGCCGCGGGGGCGCGACCGTCACGAGGGGGGAGGCCGGCCGGGTCAGGACCCGGCGCCGACCTTCTCGCGACGGGCGACCTCGTCGGCCTCGGCGGTCGGCTCGTCGCCGGCGGCGGGAGCGGAGCCGTGGGCGGCCTCCATGTCGGCGTCGACCAGCGTCGGGTCGTCGAGCACCGCGGCGAGCCGCTCGCGGTCGAGCTCGCCGTTCCAGCGGGCGACGACCAGGGTGGCGACGACGTTGCCGATCGCGTTGGTCAGCGCCCGGCCCTCGGACATCATCCGGTCGATCCCGACGATCAGCGCCAGGCCGACCACGATCGCCTCGGGGGTGAAGAACTCCCCGCCGAAGGCCTGCAGCGACGCGGCCAGGGTGACCAGACCGGCACCCGTGACACCGGCGGCGCCCTTCGAGGTCAGCACCATCAGCAGGGCGAGCGCGATCTGCGCGCCGATCGGCAGCACCTCGCCACCGGCCTGGATGATGAACAGCGCACCCAGGGTCAGGTAGATGCAGGTGCCGTCGAGGTTGAACGAGTACCCGGTCGGGATGACCATGCCGACGGTCTGCTTGGACGCACCGGCCGACTGCAGCTTGGTCAGGAAGCGCGGCAGCACCGACTCCGACGACGACGTGCCGACGATGATCAGCAGCTCGTCCTTGATCAGCCGGATGACCTTGAAGACGTTGAACCCGGCGGCCCAGGAGACGGCACCCAGCACGACGAGGACGAACACCGCGCAGGTGCCCCAGAACACGCCCATCAGCGACAGCAGGTTGGTCAGCGACGCGGACCCGAACTGGCCGACGGTGTAGGCCATGCCGCCGAACGCGGCGACCGGCGCCGCCCACATGATGATCTTGATGATCCCGAAGATCACCTGGGCGATCGACTCGATGCCGGAGACCAGGCGGGTGCGCAGGCCGTCGTTCAGCGACGAGATCGCGCAGGCGGTGAGGATCGCCAGCACCAGCACCTGCAGCACGGAGTTCTCGACGAACGGGCCGAAGAAGCTGTGCGGGAGCAGCGAGTCCTGGATGAAGGGGATCAGGCCGGACTCGCTGCCGCCGGTCGCTGCCTGCTCACCGGCCTTCTCGACGTCGGCCGGGTTGGGCGCGCCCTCGAAGCCGGCTCCCGGCTGGAAGACGTTGCCCGCGACCAGCCCCATCGTCAGGGCGATCACGGTCATCACCAGGAAGTAGCCCAGCGCCCGCAGCGCGAGCCCGCCGGCCCGGGCGAGGTTGCCGAGCGAGGCGATGCCCACCACCACGGTGCAGAAGATGACCGGCCCGACGATCACCTTGATCATCTGGACGAACGTGTCGGCGAGCCACTTGGTCTGTCCGGCGAATCCGGGGGCGAACAGCCCGACCAGGATCCCGGAGGCGATACCGATGAGCACCCAGAACCAGAGCTGGGTGTAGACCTTCTTCTTCCGCCGGACCGGGGTGTGCGTCCCGTTCCCGGACGATCCGTCAGCTCCTGCGACCTCGGCCATGCCCGTCCTCCTCGACGTGTTGCGGTGCGAGAACGATGGGGCGTCGTCGTTCGGGCGAGCAATGATCCGGGGGTCGGGCTTGAGGAAGCCTTGAGGAAACCGACTACCCTCACTCGGCGTGCAGGTATTGCTCGTCGAGGACGATCCGGTCCTCGGTGACGCGTTGCGGCGCACGCTGGTGAAGCACGGCTACCCGACCGAGCTGGTCGGCAGCGGCACCGCCGCGCTGGCGGCGGTCGCGGAGCGGGAGCCGGACGTCGTGCTGCTGGACATGGGCCTGCCCGACCGCGACGGCCTCGGCGTCTGCCGGGAGATCCGGGAGCGCTCCCGGGTGCCGATCATCGCCATCACCGGCCGCGGGGACGTCGCGGCGCGGGTGCAGGGGCTGCGTTCCGGAGCGGACGACTACCTGGTCAAGCCGGTCTCGACCGACGAGCTGCTGGCCCGGATCGACGCGGTGCTGCGCCGCGCGACCGGCGCCGCGATGTCGCCGACCGTGACCGTCGGCGACGTCGTCGTGGATCTGGACCGGCGGTCGGTCACCGCCGCCGGGGACCCGGTCGGGCTGACCCGCAAGGAGTTCGACCTGCTGGCCGCGCTCGCCCGCCGGGAGGGCGCCGTGCTGCCGCGCGCCGAGCTGCTGGAGCAGGTGTGGGGGGTCGCCGACGCCTCCGCCGCGCGCACCCTGGAGGCGCACGTCGCGTCGCTGCGCTCCAAGCTGGGGGAACGCGAGGTCGTGGTCACGGTGCGGGGGGTCGGGTACCGCCTGGCACGCTAGGCGCGTGCCACCCCGTCAGCCCCCGCCGCCGCCCGGACTCGTGATCGTCGACAAGGACCGCGGACCGACCAGCCACGACGTCGTCGGGAGGCTGCGCCGGATCATGGGCACCCGCAAGGTCGGCCACGCCGGGACCCTGGACCCGATGGCGACCGGCGTCCTGGTGATCGGCATCGAGCGGGCCACCAAGCTGCTCGGGCACCTGTCGCTGGACACCAAGGCCTACACCGCGACGGTGCGGCTCGGCGCCGCGACCGACACCGACGACGCCGAGGGCACGCCGGTCGGCGCACCCGCCGACACCTCCCGGATCGACGACGAGGCCGTCCGCGCCGCGATGGCGCCGCTGACCGGCGACATCGAGCAGGTGCCCAGCGCGGTGTCCGCCGTCAAGATCGACGGGAAGCGGGCCTACCAGCGGGTGCGCGACGGCGAGACCGTCGAGATCCCGGCCCGGCCGGTGACGGTGTCGGCGTTCGACCTTCACGCCCTGCGGCGCTCGGAGGACGGGTTCCTGGACCTCGACGTCGTCGTGGAGTGCTCGTCGGGGACCTACGTGCGCGCGCTGGCCCGCGACCTCGGCGCCGCGCTCGGCGTCGGCGGGCACTTGACCGCGTTGCGGCGCACCCGGGTCGGCCCCTTCACCCTCGCCCACGCCCGGACGGTCGAGCAGCTCGCGGAGTCGCCGGGACTGTCGCTGGACCTGGCCGGCGCGGTCGCGACCGCGTTCCCCCGCCGGGATCTCGGTGTCGACGACGCGGCGGCCGTGCGCTACGGCAAGTCGCTGCCCGCCGCCGGGATCGGCGGCACCTACGGGGTGTTCGGCCCGGACGGTGCGGCGCTGGCGCTGATGGCCGACCGCGGGGAGGCGGCGCGCCCGGTGGTGGTGCTCGCCCCGGCGGGCTGATCGGGGCGCCGCCTGCGTAGGCTCGCGCCGTGCAGCGCTGGCGTGGTCTGGAGGCCGTCCCGCCCGGCTGGGGCCGGTGCGTCGTCACCATCGGGGTGTTCGACGGCGTGCACCGCGGGCACCGCATGCTGATCGACCGCGCGGTGCGGCGCGCCCGTGAACGGGGACTGCCGGCCGTCGTCGTGACGTTCGACCCGCACCCCGCCGAACTGATCCGTCCCGGCACGCACCCGGCCCGGCTGTCGACGCTGGACCGGCGCGCGGAGCTGATCGCCGACGCCGGCGCGGACGTGTTCTGCGTCATCCCCTTCACCGAGCAGCTGTCCACGATGGAGCCCGCCGGGTTCGCGCACGAGATCCTGGTCGACCGGCTGCACGCGGCCGAGGTCGTCGTCGGCAGCAACTTCACCTTCGGTCACCGCGCGGCCGGCGACGTGACGGTGCTGGCCGAGCTCGGCCGCCGGTTCGGGTTCACCACCGAGGCGCTCGACCTGATGTCCGACGACGGCGCCGACGGGAGCCTGGGGTCGGTCACCTTCTCCTCGACCTACATCCGGTCCTGCATCGACGCCGGTGCCGTCCGCGACGCGGCGCACGCGCTGGGCCGCTGGCACCGGGTGGACGGCGTGATCGTGCACGGCCACAAGCGCGGCCGGGACCTCGGGTTCCCGACCGCGAACGTCGCGTGCCCGCCCTACACCGCGATCCCGGCCGACGGCGTCTACGCCGGCTGGTTCGGCATCGGTGACCGCCGGTTGAAGGCGGCGATCTCGGTCGGCACGAACCCGACGTTCGCCGGCCGGGTCCGGACCGTCGAGGCCTACGTCCTCGACGTCGACGAGGACTTCTACGGGCACGAGGTCCGGGTCGAGTTCGTCGCCCGGCTGCGTGGGCAGGAGCACTACGACGGCGTCGAGCCGCTGATCGCGCAGATGCACCGCGACGTCGACCGCACCCGGGAGATCCTCACCGCATCCGGTTCCGCGTCGGGCCCCGATGACGAGCCCGACGGCGCCGCTCGCGCGCTGCCGGACGGCTCCGACTGAGTGGAAACCCCCACTCCGCGCCGAACCCGCCCGGCGGGACGGGGTGCGGTTCGACGATCGCAAGATGACAGATCCCGCCGGTCCCGCCGCGGTCACCGGGTCGACCGCACCCGCCGGCCCCGCTGCACCTGCTGACCCGGCCGCACCTGCTGCACCCACCGATCCGGCTGCGGAGGCCGGCGCGCCCGCACCCGCGGGCCCGACGGCACGTGCTGATCCGGCCGTCCGGGCCGGGGCCGCGCCGGCAGGCGACCCGGTGGCGGAGAACCGCAGGCGCCAGCGCGAGCTCTACGGCGAGCCGCTGGGGGAGCGGGTGCGCCGGCTGACCTCCGGGCTGGGGATCACCCAGGCCCGGCTGGCGTCGGCGCTCGGACTGAGCCCGGCGATGCTGAGCCAGCTCGCCGGCGCGCGCCGGGTGAAGATCGGCGATCCGGCGGTGCTCGGCCGGCTGCTGGCGCTCGACCGGCGGGTGCGACGCGGTCCCGTCCCGGCCGGTGACGTCGAGTCGCTGCTCGACGGGGTGCGCTCGGGATCGACGCCGTGGGGGCCGGGTGCGGTGTGCGGGTGCGGAGCGGCCTCGTCCGGTCCGCAGGTGCCGGCGCCGCGTCCCGCGGACGGTGTTCGCGTCCTCGCGGTGCCGGTCCGGCCCACGCCGGGTTGGGCGGGCCGCCAGGAGCGGGCCGCCGCTGCCGACGACGCGTTGCGCGGGGTGAGCGCGCCGGCCCGCCTGGTCGCCGCCGCCGCGGTGCTCGCGCCGTCGTTCCCGGAGGTCGCCGAGGTGCTCCGGCGCGCCGCCGCCCGCCGCTGACCCGGCTCGCCCGATGGCGATCGTGAGCCGGGTTCCGGTTGGTGCCGCGGATGGCACCGCCCGGAACCCGGCCGACGATCACCGCCGACGGTGGGACCGTGCGGCCCGGCCCGCCGACTGTGATCACTGGCCGGGTTCCGGCAGGTGCCATCCGCGGCACCTGGGGGAACCCGTACGACGATCACGAGAGGGTTGCCTGCGGCGGCACCGACGGAGTCGTCGGGCGCGGTCGTCGGGCACGATGAGCCGTGTGGAGGAGGGGGACCCGGTCCGGTTGTTCACCGCGTTGTGGCCGACCCCGGAGGCCGACGCCGCCCTCACCGCCGCGCTCGCGGCGTCCCCGCCCTGGCACCCGGACGGCGAGTGGCGGCCCGTCCCGCCGGAACGCCGGCACGTGACGCTGTGTTTCCACGGCCTCGACCGGATCGGCCCACGTGCCCGGGCGCTGGACGACGCACTCGCCGGAACCCCGCTGCCACGCCTGCGGCTCGCTGGGCTGGGCACCTTCCCCGGAGTGCTCTGGGCCGGGGTGCGGGACGATCCGCCCGGTGCGCTGGCCCGGCTGGCCGTGGCGGCGGGGGCGGACCCCGCGGGGTTCCGGGCGCACCTCACGCTGGCCCGTCGCGCACGCGGCGCCCGGGGGCGTCCGGAGTTCGCCGAGGGTGCGGCGCTGCCGGCCGGGCCGTGGTGGCGGCCCGGGGCGGTGCTGCTGGTCCGCAGCGACCTCGGTCCCGCGGGGCCGGACCACACCCCCGTGCACCGGGTCTCGCCGGGACCGTCGACCCGGCGTCGCCTCGGCGAGCGGTGATCATCAGCCGGGTCCCGTACGGTGCCGGCGGTGGCACCGGCCGGCACCCGGACGATGATCACTGACCGACGGCCGGGGCCGGGGCGGTGGTGACCGGTGCCGGTGCCCGGCCGCACGCGTCCGCCGTGCCACCGTTCCCGGGTGCGCACCGCACGGGTTCCGGCCGCTGCCACGGACGGTGCCGGGCGGGCCCGCGCCCCGGGTCGGCGGCGGTCACGGACCGTGCCGCTGGTACCGTTTCACACCGGGTCCGGCTGCAGTTCGCGGCGGCCGAGACCGACCACCTGCCGCTCCACCGGTTCGTGCGCTCCGGCGCGCGTTCCCCGGGAGTCCGAGCGGCACGGCCCCGCGGACCGTCGCAATTGATGAAGGAGATGCAGTGGCACTGACCACCGCCGAGAAGAAGACCACGCTCGAGACCTACGGCGTGCACGAGACCGACACCGGGTCCCCCGAGGCCCAGGTCGCGCTGCTGACCCAGCGCATCGTCGGCCTGACCGAGCACCTCAAGCAGCACAAGCACGACCACCACAGCCGGCGGGGCCTGCTGCTGCTGGTCGGTCGTCGTCGCCGGCTGCTCAAGTACCTGCGTGCGGTCGACGTGGCGCGCTACCGCGCCCTGATCGAGAAGCTGGGTCTGCGCCGCTGACCCGCCGCGACCCGGTACCGGAGCTACTCCGGTGCCGGGTCGCCCCGCATCGGGCACACGGCCCGGTGCAGCACAACTGAATCGGCCCACCGCGGCCGGCGTAGGGACATCCGCCGGTCCTCGGTAGTGGTTCCCGGGACGAGCGTCCCGGGGGCTTCGATCGAAGACCGGCTCGGCAGGGGATCCCCGGGCGTCGACGGTGGTGCGGCACGAGAGCCATCACTGTCGAGTTCGAGGAGAACTTTCCACCTATGACCGATCAGATCGTCACCAGCGAGGACGGCGTGCACGAGAGCACCGCCGTCATCGACAACGGCGCCTACGGCACCCGCACCGTCCGGTTCGAGACCGGCCGGCTCGCGCGCCAGGCCGCCGGGTCCGTCGTCGCCTACCTGGACGACGAGACCATGCTGCTGTCCGCCACGACCGCCTCGAAGCGGCCGAAGGACCAGTTCGACTTCTTCCCGCTCACCGTCGACGTCGAGGAGCGGATGTACGCCGCGGGCCGGATCCCCGGCTCGTTCTTCCGTCGTGAGGGCCGTCCGGGCACCGACGCGATCCTGACCTGCCGGCTGATCGACCGCCCGCTGCGCCCGTCGTTCGTCGACGGTCTGCGCAACGAGATCCAGGTCGTCGTGACGGTCATGTCGCTCGACCCGAAGGACCCCTACGACGTCGTCGCGATCAACGCCGCGTCCGCGTCCACCCAGCTCGCGGGCCTGCCGTTCTCCGGCCCGGTCGGCGGCGTCCGCGTCGCGCTGATCGCCAACGAGGCCGGCACCGACACCCAGTGGGTGGCGTTCCCGACCCACGACCAGCTCGAGCGCGCCGCGTTCGACATGGTCGTCGCGGGCCGCACCGTCGGTGACGACGTCGCGATCATGATGGTCGAGGCCGAGGCCACCGACAAGACGATCGACCTGGTCGCCGGCGGCGCGAACGCCCCGACCGAGGAGGTCGTCGCGGACGGGCTGGAGGCGGCGAAGCCGTTCATCCGCAGCCTGTGCCTCGCGCAGCAGGCGCTGGCCGACGTCGCGGCCAAGCCGACCGCCGACTACCCGGTGTTCCCGGCCTACCAGGCCGACGCGTTCGACGCGGTCTCCGAGGCCGTCGAGCAGGAGCTGGCCCAGGCGCTGACCATCGCCGGCAAGCAGGAGCGCGAGGCGAAGACCGACGAGGTCAAGGCCTCGGTGCTGGAGAAGCTGGGCGAGCGCTTCACCGGGCGCGAGGCCGAGCTCGGCAACGCGTTCCGCGCGCTGAACAAGAAGCTGATCCGCCGCCGGATCCTGACCGACCAGGTCCGGATCGACGGCCGCGGGCTCACCGACATCCGGCCGCTGTCCGCCGAGGTCGAGGTCGTCCCGCGGGCGCACGGCTCGGCGCTGTTCGAGCGCGGCGAGACCCAGATCATGGGTGTCACCACGCTGAACATGCTGCGCATGGAGCAGACGATCGACTCGCTCGGTCCGGAGACCTCCAAGCGCTACCTGCACCACTACAACTTCCCGCCGTACTCGACCGGTGAGACCGGCCGGGTCGGTTCGCCGAAGCGCCGCGAGATCGGCCACGGCGCGCTCGCCGAGCGGGCGCTGCTCCCGGTCCTGCCGAACCGCGAGGAGTTCCCCTACGCGATCCGCCAGGTCTCCGAGGCGCTGGGCTCGAACGGCTCGACCTCGATGGGCTCGGTCTGCGCGTCGACGATGTCGCTGCTCAACGCCGGCGTGCCGCTGAAGGCGCCGGTCGCGGGCATCGCGATGGGCCTGGTCTCCGACGAGGTCGACGGCCAGACCCGCTACGTGGCGCTGACCGACATCCTGGGCGCGGAGGACGCGTTCGGCGACATGGACTTCAAGGTCGCCGGCACCAAGGAGTTCGTCACCGCGCTGCAGCTCGACACCAAGCTCGACGGCATCCCCTCCGAGGTGCTGGCCGCCGCGCTGAACCAGGCCAAGGACGCCCGCCTGACCATCCTCGAGGTGATCGGCGAGGCCATCGACGGCCCGGACGAGATGTCGAAGTACGCGCCGCGGGTCACCGCGGTGAAGGTCCCGGTCGACAAGATCGGCGAGGTCATCGGCCCGAAGGGCAAGATGATCAACTCGATCACCGAGAAGACCGGTGCGGACATCTCGATCGAGGACGACGGCACGATCTACGTCGGCGCGAACGACGGCCCCTCCGCGGAGGAGGCGATCGGCATGATCAACGCGATCGCCAACCCGCAGCTGCCCAAGGTCGGCGAGCGGTTCCTGGGTACGGTGGTCAAGGCCGCCGCGTTCGGCGCCTTCGTCTCGCTGGTCCCCGGCAAGGACGGCCTGATCCACATCTCGAAGCTCGGCAACGGGAAGCGGATCGGCAAGGTCGAGGACGTCTGCAAGGTCGGCGACAAGATCCGCGTCGAGGTCACCGACATCGACAACCGCGGCAAGATCAGCCTGGTTCCGGTCCAGGAGGGCGGCGAGGAGTCCGCCCCCGAGGGTGTGGACGCCGAGGCCGCCCCGGCCGAGGCCGCCAACCCGAGCTGACCTTGGCTCTGGAGAACGACCACGCAGCGGCGGCTCGGGACTCGTCCCGGGCCGCCGCCCGTGTGTCCGCACCCGACACCTTCCCCGAGACGGTCCGCCGCAGCGATCTCCCCGGCGGGGTCCGGCTGGTCACCGAGGCCGTCCCCGGGGTCCGCTCGGTGGCGCTCGGCATCTGGATCGGTATCGGCTCGATCGACGAGGTCGGCACCCAGGCCGGCGCCGCGCACTTCCTGGAACACCTGCTGTTCAAGGGCACCCGGCGGCGGACGGCGGCCGGGATCGCCGAGGAGATGGACGCGGTCGGTGGTGAGCTCAACGCCTTCACGGCCAAGGAGCACACCTGCTACTACGCGCACGTCCTGGACACCGACGTCGCGCTCGCGGTGGACCTGCTCTCCGACGTGGTGACCGACGCCGAGCTGGCGCACACCGACGTCGAGCTGGAGCGGGGCGTCGTGCTCGAGGAGATCTCGATGCGCGACGACGACCCGGAGGACCTGCTCGGCGACCTGTTCGACCAGACCCTGTTCGGGGACCATCCGCTGGGCCGCCCGGTGATCGGCACCGAGGACTCGGTCCGGGCGATGAGCCGGGACACCCTGCACACGTTCTGGCGGGGCGAGTACACGACGCCGCGGATGGTCGTCGCGGCGGCCGGGAACCTGGACCACGCGCAGCTGGCCGACCTGGTCGCCACCGCGCTCGGTCCGGCCGCGCACCGGCACGACGGGGCCCGCGCGGTCCCGCCGCGTGCCGCGACCGGCGTCCGGCCGGCGCGCTCCGGGGCGCTGGCCCTCGAGACCGACGACTCCGAGCAGGCACACGTGATGCTCGGCGTCCCGACCGCGGGCCGGCAGGCCCCGGGGCGCCCGGTGCTGGCCGTGCTCAACTCCGCCCTGGGCGGAGGCCTGTCGTCGCGGCTGTTCCAGCAGGTCCGCGAGCAGCGCGGGCTGGCCTATCAGGTCTACTCGTCGACGGTCCGCTACGCCGACGCCGGCTCGCTCTCGGTCTACGCCGGGTGCGCGCCGGAGCGGCTCGGTGAGGTCGTCGCCGTCGTGCGGGACGTGCTGGGTGAGGTCGCCGCGCACGGCCTGACCGACGCCGAGGTGGCCCGGGCGAAGGGCTCGCTGCGCGGGGGACTGGTGCTGGGCAGCGAGGACACCGCGTCGAGGATGAACCGGCTCGGCCGCGCCGAGCTGGACCACGGGAGGCAGCGGTCCCTGGCCGAGAGCCTGGCGAGGATCGAGTCCGTGACCCCGGACGAGACCGCCACCCTGGCCGCCGAACTCCTCGACCAGTCCCTCACAGCGTCCGTCGTAGGCCCCTACGAAGAGCCCGACGACCTCCCCGCCCCCGTCCGCGACCTGGCCTGACGGCCCCTCCGGGGCCCCACTCATGACGCTTTAGTTCGGTATCACCGAACTAAAGCGTCATGAGTCAGCGGTGGTGGGGGTGGTGAGAAGCCGCCGTCAGGCGCCCTCCTCCACGAAGCCGACGGTCTCCGGCAGCGGGAACTCGAAGATCGCGGACCCGAAGTTCGCCACGTTCGGCTGGGTCACCCAGATCTCCGGTCCGCCGTAGGTCGGCAGCAGGCCGTAGGTCTCGAACGCGGCCCGCTCGGCCTCGTTGGCCGCGGTGATCTGCTCCTCGGCGGTCGGCAGGGTGTTCACCGCCCGCATCTGCTCGTCGAGCTCCGGGGTGCCGGTGCCCGAGAGGTTGAGGTTGCTGTCCGAGCAGAAGAGCTGGCACATGTTCGACACGCCGAACGGGTTCGACGACCGGAAGCCCAGCGGCACGATGTCGAAGTTGCGCTCGGCCATCACGGACGAGAACTCCGACGCCGGGACCTGGGTGACCTGCAGGTCGATGCCGACCTCGCGGAGCATCGCCACCATCGCGCCGGCCCGGGCCCGCTGGGTCGGGGAGTCCCCGGTCTGGGTGTAGCCGACGCTCAGCGTCTCGCCGTCCTTGGCGCGGATGCCGTCCTCGCCGGCGACCCAGCCCGCGGCCTCCAGCTCCTGCCCGGCGGCCTCCGGGTCGTACTGCACGACCTGGCCGAAGTTGTCCTCGTAACCCTCCTGGTAGGTCTCCAGGGTCATCGAGCCGGCCGGCTCCTCGCTGTAGTCGAGACCTTGGAACTCGATCTCGAGCATCTGCGGCCGGTCCACCGCCATCATGATCGCCTTGCGGACGGCGATGTCACCGAGGTTCGGCGCCTCCGCGTTGAGCATGAACATGTAGGTGGCCGGGACCGCGGAGGTGCGGATGTCGGCGTCCGGGGTGTCCCGTGCCTGCGCCATGTCCTCGGCGTTGCGCACCTCGGCGGCGTCGATCTGACCGTTGCGGAATGCGTTCACCGCGGCGGTCGGCTCGATCTGCACCAGCGTGCGGGAGTCGAGCTTGCCGGGCTTGCCCCACCAGTTCGGGTTGCGCTCGAAGGTGATCGTGCGGTTGTTCTGGTCGAAGTTCGCGACCGTGTAGGGCCCGGCGCCCCACTGCTCGTTCGGGGTGTTGAGGTAGCCCTGGTTGAACGTCTCCGGGTTCGCCGCGGCCGGGTGCAGGATCTCCTTGAACGGGGCGTCCCACCACACGAAGACGCCGTCGTAGGTGACGACGACCTCCTTGTCGTCGGCGCCGGCCTCGACCGAGGTGATCCGGTCGTAGTACTCGGTGGAGTTGTTGATGAACTCCTCGTTGGTCCCGTTGTTCGCCTGCCAGGTGGCCTCGAAGGCCCGCCAGTCGATCGGGGTGCCGTCGTTGAACACGGCCTCGGGGTTGAGCGTGTAGGTGACGACGGTGTTGCCGTCGACCTCCTCGGTGCCCGCGTCGACGATGTAGTCCGGGTTGAGCTGGGTCTCACCCGTCGGGCTGTAGTTGATCAGGATCGGGTTGTACCACATCCACGCCAGGCGGGTGTCCGTCGTCATGTCGCCCTGGAAGATGTTGAACTGCGGGTTCAGGTCGCTGCGGAACGGTGTGGTGAGGGTGCCGCCCTCGGCCACGTCCTCGTAGGCGGTCTGGTTGTAGGCAGGCGCGGTGGACAGGCCCTCGCCGGTCTGCTGCTCACCCGTCGTCCCACCCCCGCCGCCACAGGCCGCGAGGCCGAGAGCGAGGACGGCGACGGTCGCGGTCAGCGCCCCCCGTCGGATCGGTCTGCGCATGTCTCTCCTTCTCTCGGCCCCGGGGAAGTCGGGGCACGGCAAAGTCACCGGAAGTGGCAGGCGTTGCGGTGGTCGGAGTCGCCCTCGGCCGCGCCGTCCTTGATCGTCAGCAGCGGGATCTCCCCGCGGCAGGTGCCCCGCTCGTGCTCGCTCAACGTGCGTGCCAGCGGACAACGGCCGAGGAACGAGCACCCCGACGGCTCGTCGGTCGGCGTCGGCAGGTCGCCGGAGAGCACCACCCGTTCCCGGGTGCGCTCGGCGACCGGGTCGGGCACCGGGATCGCCGACAGCAGCGCCTGGGTGTAGGGGTGCTGCGGGTTGCCGAACACCTCCTCGACGGCGCCGGACTCGACGATCCGGCCCAGGTACATCACCGCGACCCGGTCGGCGACGTGCCGCACCACCGACAGGTCGTGCGCGACGAACAGGTAGCTCAGCCCCAGCTCGCGCTTGAGCTCGTGCAGCAGGTTCAGCACCCCGGCCTGCACCGAGACGTCCAATGCGGACACCGGCTCGTCCAGCACCAGCAGCGACGGCTCGGTCGCCAGCGCCCGTGCGATGCCGATCCGCTGCCGCTGCCCGCCGGAGAACGCGGCCGGGAACCGGTCGGTGTGGTCGGGGTCCAGGCCCACCAGGCGGATCAGCTCGTCGACCCGGTCGGAGATCGCGGACCGGTCGGTCCAACCGGCCGCGTGCAGCGGCTCGGCCAGGATGTCGGCGACGGTCATCCGCGGGTCGAGGGCGCCCATCGGGTCCTGGAAGACGATCTGCAGCTGCGTCCGCAGCGCCGCCCGGGCGGCCCGGTCCCGCGCCGTCGCGACGTCGGTGCCGCCGATCGCGACCGTCCCACCCTCCGGCGGGACCAGGTTCATGATCTCCAGCAGGGTGGTCGTCTTCCCGCAGCCCGACTCGCCGACCAGGCCGAGGGTCTCGCCGCGGCGGATGTCCAGCGAGACGTCGGAGACCGCGTGCACGGTGCCGACCCGGCGGCGGAACAGCGAGCCCTTCATCAGCGGGAACGTCTTGCGCAGGCCCTCCACGGTCAGCACGGGCTCGCGGGTGAGGCGTCCGGCCGGGGAGGCGTGGTCCACCTCCGGCACGTCCGGCACGCCGAAGACCGGCTCCCCGCCGAGCGCGCCGTCGACGATCTCCCCGGTGCGCACGCAGGCGGCCGCGTGCCCGGCCCGGTCCGAGAGCGGGACCAGCGGCGGTTCGTCGCCGCGGCAGGCGTCGACGGCGATCGGGCAGCGGGGCAGGAACGGGCAGCCCGGCGGCAGGTCCACCGGCGTCGGCGGTACACCGGGGACGGGGACGAGCGGGCGCCGCTCGACGCTGTCCACCCGCGGCACGGCGCCGAGCAGGCCGATCGTGTACGGCATCCGCGGCGCGGCGAACAGCTCGTCGACCGGAGCGGTCTCCACCGGGCGTCCGGCGTACATGACCAGCACGTCGTCGCAGGTACCGGCCACCACCCCGAGATCGTGCGTGATCAGGACGACGGCGGCGCCGGTCTCCTCCCTCGCCACCTTCAGCACATCGAGGACCTGGGCCTGGACGGTGACGTCCAGCGCCGTCGTCGGCTCGTCGGCGATGATCACCTTGGGGTCGTTGGCGATCGCCATCGCGATCATGACGCGCTGCCGCATGCCGCCGGAGAACTCGTGCGGGAACGACCGCACCCGGCGTTGCGGGTCCGGGATGCCGACGAGCTCGAGCAGCTCGACGGCGCTCGTGCGGGCGGCGGCCTTCGAGATGCTGCGGTGGATCTGCATCGCCTCGACCAGCTGGTCGCCGACCGAGAAGATCGGGGTGAGCGAGGACAGCGGGTCCTGGAAGATCATCCCGATGTCGTCGCCGCGGATCCCCGACATCGGCCCGTCACCGAGGCCGAGCAGCTCGTGGCCGTCCAGGGTGACCGAGCCGGACACCGCGGCGGTCTCGGGCAGCAGGCCCATCACCGCCATCGACGTGACCGACTTGCCGGAGCCGGACTCGCCGACGATGCCCAGCGTGCGCCCGGGGTACAGGTCGAAGCCGACCCCGCGCACCGCGGCCACCCGGCCGGCCTCGGACGGGAACGCGACCTGCAGGTCGCGCACGGACAGCACGGGTGAGCTCATGCCCGGCCTCCGGAGTTCGAGGTCGGGTCCAGCGCGTCGCGCAGGCCGTCGCCGATCAGCGCGATGGAGATCGTGAGGAACAGCAGCAGGACGGTCGGCGCCCAGAACACCCACGGCAGGGTGGTCATCGAGTTGCCGCCCTCGGCGAGCAGCACGCCGAGCGACACGTCCGGGATCTGGATGCCGAGCCCGAGGTAGGACAGTGCCGTCTCGGCCTGCACCGTCACCACGAGCTGGATCGTGAAGGACACGATCAGCATCGAGCTGATGTTGGGGATGATGTGCCGGGACACGATCCGCCATCCGGGCACGCCCATGTAGCGGGCGGCCGCGACGTACTCCCGCTCGCGCAGGCTGGTCGCGATGGTCCAGGTGATGCGGGCGGTCGTCATCCAGGAGACCGCGGCGAGGGCGACGGCGAGCACCCGCCAGTCGCCGCCCGCGCTCTGCGTGAGCAGGGCCAGCACCAGGAACGTCGGGATCACCAGCAGGAAGTGGATCAGTCCGATCAGCGCGCGCTCGCCGCGCAGGCCCAGCCGGCCGCCGAACCCGCCCATGTAGGCGGCGCCGGCACCGATGGCGGCGGCGACCAGCGTGGTGACCACGGAGACGAAGGCCGCGATGAGCATCGACCGGCGCAGGCCGTGCACGGCCTGGGCGTAGACGTCGTTGCCGCCCGCCGTCGTCCCCAGCGGGTGCTCGGCCGAGGGGGCCTGGGAAAGCGCGGTGAAGTCGACGTCGGTGTAGTCGTAGGCCCAGAAGGCGTCGCCGAGCAGCGCGAACAGCGTGAGCAGGGTGAGAACGACCAGGCCGGCCATCGCCGCGGTGTTGCGGCGGAACCGGCGCCAGATCAGCGCGGCCCGGCTGGTGCGCCGCCGGGTGGCGACCGGCGCGTCGACGCCGACGGCCGGGGTGAGGTCGGGGATTCCGGTGCTCATGTCAGCGCACCCGCACTCTCGGGTCCAGGGCGACGACGGCGATGTCGGCGAGGATCGCGCCGATCGCGGTCATCACCGCGGCGAACGCCGCCGCGGCGACGACGCCGTGGATGTCGTTGGTGAGGATCGTCCGGACCGTGTAGTCGCCCATGCCCTGCCAGGAGAACACCCGCTCGGTGATGATCGTCCCGGTGAACAGCGCCGGGATCGCGAACGCGACCTGGGTGGCGATGGGGATCAGTGAGGTGCGCAGGCCGTGCCGGCGGATCGCCCGGTTCCGGGTGAGTCCCTTGGCCCGCGCGGTGCGCACGAAGTCGGAGTTCACGACGTCGAGCAGCATCGAGCGCTGCAGCAGGTAGTAGGTGACGTAGCCGACCAGGATCAGCACGAAGGTCGGCGGAACCAGGTACTGCAGCCGGTCGACCAGCACCGGCCAGAAGCCTTCGACGCCCGGGGTCTGTGCCCCGGCGACGTAGAACAGCGTGTTCCCGAACGCCCGGTTCACCGAGATCACCAGGCCGATGACCAGCAGCCCGATCACCGGGGTCGGGGTGTTCAGCAGGACCACCGAGACGCCCTGCGCGATCCGGTCACCGGGCTTGTACTGGCGTGCCGCCGAGTAGACCCCGAGCCCGACGCCGATGAGCACCGACAGCACCAGCGCGGTGACCGCGAGCTGGGCCGAGACCCCGACCCGGAACGCGACCTGGGCGTTCACCTCGTCGCCGATCGGGCTGGCGCCCCAGTCCCAGCGGGTGACGATCCCGGTGATCCACGTCCACCAGCGCTCGAACACCGAGACCGTCGGGTCCAGGTTCCACTGGGCCAGCGAGCGGGCGATCTGCTCGTCGCTGGGCTGCGGGCGCAGCCCCAGGTAGTTCGCCCGCGGGTCGAGGAAGGCGTTGGCGAGGAAGTACGTCAGGTTCGTCGCGACGACGATCATCGCGAGCCAGCCGACGCCCCTGCGCAGGACGTAGCGAAGCACCGTGCTCACTTTCTCCGCCGCCGCGTCCGGTGGTGACCGGGTACGTCAGGACGGGGCCTTCCCGCGTGGTGGGGCGGCGGGTCTCATGTCGATCCGGACACAGCGGACAGTGGCACGCTGGTACCAGAAATCGGTAGACCCAGATCACCTCGTTTACCCATTTGTGATGATGCGCTCCGCGCTCGTGAGTGGTTGTCGCGGTCCAGGCCGCGATGACCACTCACGAGCGCGTAGCGCATCCTGTGGTCATGGAATGGCTCGCGGTGCTCGCCGGACTGATGATCGCGATCGGCCTGGCCGGGATCGTGCTCCCGGTCCTGCCCGGCCCGATCCTGATCGTCGGCGGAGTGGCGGTGTGGGCCGTCCCGCGCGGGGACGCCGTCGGCTGGTGGGTGCTGGGGATCGTGGTCGCCGTGACGGTCGCCGGGCAGGTCGCGAAGTACCTGCTCCCGGGGCGCCGGCTGAAGGCCTCCGGGGTGCCGACCCGGACGCTGTTCGCCGGCCTGGTGCTCGGCGTCGTCGGGTTCTTCGTCGTCCCGGTGGTCGGGCTGTTTCTGGGCTTCGTGCTGGGGGTCTGGCTGGCCGAGCTGGTCCGGCTGCCGGACGCGGCCACCGCCCGGCGCTCGGCGAAGGAGGCACTGACGGCGGTCGGCTGGAGCATCCTCATCGAGCTCGCGGCGGGGATGCTCGCCGTCGCCGTGTGGATCGGTGGACTGATCGCCGCCTGACGTGCGGCCGGTTGGTGGATCGAGGCCGTCACAGGTACCTTGCGATGCATGGAACCCGGCCGTGCACGGAAGTCGATGAGCGAGCTGCGCCGCGGCACCGTCGCCTTCTGCGTGCTGGCCCTGCTCGACGTGCGCGAGCGCTACGCGGTCGAGCTGGTCTCCGAGCTGGCCGCCAGCGACACCCTCGCCGCCGGCCAGGGGACGATCTACCCGTTGCTGTCCCGGTTGCGTTCCGACGGGCTGGTCAGCACGACCTGGCAGGAGTCCCCGTCCGGACCGCCGCGCCGCTACTACCGGCTCACCGACTCCGGGGCCGCCGCGCTGGTTGCGTTCCGGCAGGAGTGGTCCCGGTTCCGCGACGCCGTGGACGGCCTGCTGCTGGAGGGACGCATATGACGGCACACACCACGACGACGGGACGACGCGTGACCACCCCGACCCCCACCGGCGATCTCGTCGACCGCTTGCCGGTCCGGCTGCGCTACGCGACGGCCGACCTACCCGAGCGTGCCCGGGCCGAGACCTCGGGGTCCCCGCTGATGCTGTTCCTGGCCGCGGTGCGGCGCCGGGCGGTGATCGCGTGACCGGCGAGCCCACCCCCGCTCACGAGCTGGTCGCCCGCTACCTGCTGCGGCTGAGCTCGGCGACCGCCGACCTGCCCGGCGCCCAGCGCGACGAGCTGATCGGTGACATCACCGCGCACCTGGCCGAGGCCGTGCCGCCCGGTTCGGACGAGCTGACCGCACGACGCGTACTGGACGCACTGGGCGCGCCGGAGCAGATCGCGGCCGCGGCGCGCGCGGAGACGGAGCCCGCCCGGCCCGGCCCCGCCCCGACCCGGACCCACGACCTGATCGCCCTGCTGCTGCTGATGCTGGGCGGGTTCGTCGTCCCGATTCTCGGCTGGGTCGCCGGGGTGGTGATGCTCTGGAACAGCCCGCGCTGGTCCGATGAGGACAAGTGGCTGGGGACGCTGGTCTGGCCCGGCGTGATCGCCGTGGGGATCGCGGCACTCCTCGCCGGCGGCTCCATCCCGCTGGTGATCGGTCCGGCCGGTCTCGCCGTCCTGGCGTGGACGTTCTGGCGGCTGTTCGTCCGGAGCCGCGACGCACTGGGCGGGAGTGCCGGGGCGGCTGCCTAGACTCGGCGCCCGAGTACGACGAGACAGGAGGGTGTGCCGGTGAGTCAGACGATCCGGGTGGCGGTACTCGGTGCGAAGGGCCGGATGGGCAGCGAGGTCTGCCGGGCCGTGCAGGAGGCGCCGGACACCGAGCTGGTCGCCGCCCTCGACGCCGGCGACGACCTGTCCGCACTGGACGGTGCCGACGTCGCCGTCGACTTCACCCACCCCGGCGCGGCCCTGGACAACGTGCGCGAGTGCGTCACCCGCGGGGTCGCCCCGGTCGTCGGGACCAGCGGGTTCGACGCCGCCAAGTTCGACGAGGTCCGGGCGATCCTCGACGCGCACGGCTCGGGCAGCGTGCTCGTCGCGCCCAACTTCGGGGTCGGTGCGGTGCTGATGATGCACTTCGCCGCGCAGGCGGCCCGCTTCTTCGACTCGGTGGAGATCGTCGAGCTGCACCACCCGGGCAAGGTCGACGCCCCGTCCGGGACCGCCGCGCGCACCGCGTCCGTGGTCGCCGCCGCCCGCGCCGAGGCCGGGCTCGGGCCGGTCCCGGACGCCACCACCACCGACCCGGACGGCGCCCGCGGCGCGGTCGTCGACGGCGTCCACGTGCACGCCGTGCGGATGCCGGGGATGGTCGCCCACCAGGAGGTGATCCTGGGGACCGACGGCGAGGTGTTCACCATGCGGCACGACTCGATGAACCGGGCGTCGTTCATGCCCGGGGTGCTGCTGGCGGTGCGCGCGGTGCGCGTGCGGCCCGGCCTCACGATCGGCCTCGAGCCGCTGCTCGGCCTCGGTTAGTCGACCAGCGTGAGGTCCAGGGTCCCGGTGACCCGGACCTCGCGGACGGTTCCGGTGCCGGTGTCGAGGGTGCGGACGGCGCCGTCGGGCTGCCAGCCGGCGCGCGCGTAGAACGCCCGGGACGCCGCGTCGCCCTCCGGGACCCACGCCCGGCCGGTCTCCGATCCCGCCTCGCGCAGGGCCGCGGCGGCGGCGGCGAGCAGCCGCCCGCCGTGCCCGCGCCGGCCCCACCGGGGCTCCACCAGCAGCGTCGTGACCTCCGCGATCGACAGGCCGTCGGCACCCGCGTAGTACGCGGCGGCGCAGAAGCCCACGGTCTCGGCGCCCTCGGCGGCGACGAACACGTGGAAGCCGTCGCCGGCGTGCACCGCGTCGGTCCAGTGGGTGCGGGCGGCGTCGGACTCCAGCCCGTCGAGCGCCTCGGCGGGGACCAGCCCGGCGTAGGCGGTGCGCCAGGTGCGGGCCTGGATCCCCACGATCGCGTCGACGTCGTCGTCGGTGGCGGGGCGGACGGTCGCGGTGGCCATGCCGCCATACCTACCCTGCCGGTCGCGGGGCCCGCACACCGGCTCACAGCAGGCGCACAGCCGGACCAGGGTGGAGGCACAGATCGTGGGACGAACCTCGTGGACGTGAACGAACGACGCCCCACCTACCAGGGACGCTCCTTACCGCGTCCGGACGACGAACTGGTCGATCAGGGACTCGCCTTCGACGTCGGGACCCTGCTCAGCCGCCGCCGGGTGCTGACCGTGCTCGGCCTCGGCGCCGTGACCGCGGGGCTCGCCGCGTGTGGGACCGGGTCCGGGACCACCACCTCCGAGGGCGAGATCCCGGACGAGACCGCCGGCCCCTATCCCGGCGACGGGTCGAACGGCCCGAACGTCCTGTCCGAGAGCGGCATCGTCCGCAGCGACATCCGGTCGAGCTTCGGCACCGGCAGCGCGACGGCTGCCGGAGTCCCGACGACCCTGGAACTGACGATCACCGACCTGGCGAACGGGGGCACGCCGTTCGCCGGGACCGCGGTCTACGTCTGGCACTGCGACCGGGACGGCGACTACTCGATGTACTCCTCGGGCCTGGAGTCGGAGAACTACCTGCGCGGCGTGCAGATCGCCGACGACGCCGGGACGGTCCGCTTCACCAGCGTCTTCCCGGCCTGCTACGAGGGGCGCTGGCCGCACGTCCACTTCGAGGTCTACCCGGACCAGGCCTCGATCACCGACGCGTCGAACGCGATCGCCACCTCGCAGCTCGCGCTGCCCCAGGACGCGTGCGAGGCCGTCTACGCGACCGACGGCTACCAGGCGTCCCCGGCGAAGCTCGCCCGGCTCACCCTGCAGACCGACGGGATCTTCGGCGACGACGGCGGCGCGTCCCAGCTGGCGACCGTCACCGGCGACGTGAGCTCCGGCTACACCGTCGCGCTCACGGCGGCCGTCGACACCCGCACCGAGCCGAGTGGCGGGGACATGGGCGGGGGCCCGGGTGGCGGGGCACCTCCGGAGGGTGGTCCGGGTGGGGGAGGCCCGGGCGCTCCGCCGTCCGGTGGCTGATGCGGCGGCTCCTGCCGGCGCCGGCGTGCCCGGCGATCGCCGGGCAGGTTCCGGTCGGTGCCACATCCGGCACGGGCCGGAACCGGCCCGATGATCACCGGGGTCCGGGGTCCGGGGTCCGGGGTCCGGGGTCCGGGTCCGGGTCATGGGCCGGGGCCGGGGTCGGCCGGGTCGAGCTGGGCGGGTCGAGCTGGGCGGGTTGAGCCGGGCGGGTTGAGCCGGCGCGGCTGATCGTCGTCCCGGCTCCGGCAGGTGCCATGCCCGGCACCGGGTGGAACCCGATCGACGATCACGAGGCCGGCTGCGGCCGGCGCCGATGGATGATCGCCGTCCCGGTTCCGGGAGGTGCCGTGGCCGGCACCGGGCGGAACCGGTTCGGTGATCATCGGCTGTGAGCGCACCCCCTCCCGGGCGCGCGGGTGAGGCCGGGACTGTCGGTGCCCCGTGGCAGCATCCCGGACGTGCGGACGATCTCGGCGGACGTGGCGCGGCGGACCTTCCTCGCGGCCCAGGGCTTCACCGACCCCCGGCCGTCGGGCCCGGCGACCCGCCGGCACCTGCAGCGGGTGCTGGACCGGGTCAAGCTGCTCCAGCTGGACTCGGTGAACGTCGCGGTGCGCGCGCACTACATGCCGCTGTTCAGCCGGCTCGGCGCCTATCCGGCGGCGCTGCTCGACGAGGCGGCCTGGTCGCCGTCGGCCCGCCGGCCGCGGCTGCTCGCCGAGACCTGGGCGCACGAGGCCAGCCTGGTCCCGGTCGCCGACTGGCCGCTGCTGAGCCACGAGACGCTCCCGCGGCGCTGGTGGAAGCACTACGGCCCGCTGCTGGAGAAGCACCCGTCGCTGGCCGGGGACATCCGTGACGTCGTCGCCGAGAGCGGGCCGATCGGCGCCGGGGCGATCGAGAAGGCCCTCGCGCCGAACGCGCGGGCCGGGACCGTGCGGCCGCGCCCGCCGGGAGCGACCTGGTGGGAGCGGTCCGAAGTCAAGCGGGTCTGCGAGTACCTGTTCGCGGTCGGCGAGCTCGCCGTCGGCACCCGCCGGCACTTCGAGCGGCGCTACGACCTGCCCGAACGCGTGCTCCCCGCCGAGGTGCTCGCCGCCCCGGCCCCCGACCCCGCCGACGCGGCCCGTGCCCTGGTCGCGCGTTCCGCGTCCGCGCTGGGCGTGGCCACCGAGACCGACCTGCGCGACTACTACCGGCTCGGTCCCGAACGCACCCGGACCGCGATCGCCGAACTCCTCGACGCCGGCGCGCTGGAGCCGGTCGCGGTGCGCGGGTGGGCGAAGCCCGCCTACCGCGACCCGGCCGCCCGGGTGCCGCGCGCGGTGACCGGCCGGGCACTGCTGTGCCCGTTCGACCCGCTGGTCTGGGAACGCGAGCGCACCGAGCGGATGTTCGGGTTCCGCTACCGCATCGAGATCTACGTCCCCGAGCCGAAGCGCGAGTACGGCTACTACGTCTTCCCGTTCCTGCTCGACGGCGAGCTCGCCGGCCGGGTCGACCTCAAGGCCGACCGGGCCGCCGGAGTGCTCCGCGTCCCGGGCGCCTTCACCGAACCGGGCACCGCGATCCCGGAGCCGCGGCTCGCCGCCGAGCTGGCCGCGGAACTGCAGCACATGGCCCGCTGGCTGGAGCTCGACGGCGTCGAGGTGGGGGAGCGGGGCAACCTCGCCGCCGCCCTGCGCGCAGCCGTGCGCACCCAGCCGGAACCGGACTCATGACGCTTGAGTCCGGTCATGCCGGACTGAAGCGTCATGAGTCGGGCCGCCGGAGGCGGAACGGCACAGTCAGGCGACGCTCGCGGCGCGGGTGACGAGCACGTCCCCGCTGCCGGTGCGCCCGGAGAGCCGCAGGCCCGGGGTGCCGGGCGGGGCGTCGTAGCGGACGTCGAGCTCGCTGCGGGCGCGCCCGGAGCCGGTGGACAGGTCCAGGACCGCGGCGACGCCCGAGTGCACGCCGACGCGGACGGTCCCCGACCCGGTGCTGAGCCGCACGTCGCCGGAGACGGCGTCGGCGAGCACGACGTCGCCGGACCCGCTGCGCACCTCCAGGTCCCCGGTGAGCTCGCCGAGCCGCACGTCACCGCTGCCGGTGCGGACCTGCGACGGCCCGCCGAGCGCGCCGACCTCGACCTCGCCGGTGCCGGTGCGCAGCTGCGCCCGCCCGCCGCAGGACCCCAGGTCGACCGCACCGGAGCCGGTGGTGACGTCGGCGTCGCCGGTCACCTCGGCCAGCCGCGCCGAGCCGGATCCGGTGCGCAGCGCCGCCCAGGACGCCCGCCCGGTCACCTCGACGCCGGCCGCACCGGTCCGCACGGCCGTGCGCGATCCGGCCGGGGCCGACACCGTCACGGTCAGCGGCACCGCACCGAGCGTCTGGTCCTCCGGGCTGCGCACCACCAGCCGCCGGGACGCCGGCGACCAGTCGATCGCCACGGCCGCGACGGCGTCCGCGCTGGGGTCGCCGTGCTGCTCCCAGCCGGCGCCCGCGATCGGGTCGAACCCGCGGCCGGACCATCCCGCGCCGGGGGCCGAGCCACCGGTCATCGACGTGCCGATCCAGTCGAGGAGCCCCCCGAGCCCGCCGGCCCACGGCGCGGCGCCGCGGTCGGCACGGACCTCGACCCGGACCTCGTCGAGGTCCTCGACCAGGTCGACGCGGACCCGGCCACCGCCGATGGTGATCTCCAGTTCGGCGGGGGCGGGGGAGGGCCAGTGCTCGCGGCGGCTCGTGGCGTCACCGGCGCCGGTGCCGGCCGGGCCGCTCCCCGTGCCGCCCTGAGGTGCCGTGCCCCCGCCGTCCGGGCCCGGGGCGCCGCCCGGAACCGCACCGCCGGTCCCCGGCGCGCCGCCCGCTGTCGTGCCGCCCGCAGCCGTGCCACCGGCGGGCGGGCCGCCGGCCGACGGGCCGTCCGGAGTGCCGCCGGACGCCTCGGTGCCCGCGGGCCCCCCGGAGCCCGCGGGCCCCCCGGAGCCGGCTGAGCCACCGGGACCCTGGCCGCCGGAACCCGGCACCGGGCCGGTCTCGTCGTCGTCACGTGGCACGGTCATCCCTGCACCCACCCTCGGAGGTTCCGTCCGTCGCGCGGGTCGTGTCCGCGGGACCGGCCCTCGGCGGCCCCGGCGAGCGCGCCCTGCACCGCCTGGGACACCCAGGTGTTCAGCGAGACGCCCTGGGACTGGGCGGCCTTCTCGGCCTGCGCCTTGATCTGCTCGACGATCCGTAGCGTCACCCGGCTGATGTCACCGGCGTCACCGCCGAACGGCGAGCCGGGGCCACCACCGAACGGCGAGCCGGGGCCTCCGGCGCCCGGGAACGGGAACCCGGACGGGCCGCCGGTGGGCCCGGGCTCCGCCGGCGCGGGCGGTGGCCCGGGAACGGGCGGGGGACCGGCGTCGACGGACGGGGCGCCCGAGACCGACACCCGCACCTCCCGGCCGTGCAGCCGCACCTCGACCGACCGGTCGCCGAGCGCGGCGGTCGCCTCGGAGGCGAGATCGGACAGCGCGTTCATGATCGCCAGGCGGGCCGCGGGCTCGATCGCGGATCCGAGCAGCGCCGCGGTCCGGCGCGACTGCTCGTCCCCGGCCGCCGCGGCGGCGGCGAGGTCATCGCGGAGCTGCGCGACGTACGGAGTCAGGTCCATGACGCCACTATGGCGTCACGACTGGCGTCATCGCAACGTCGCGGTGTCACGACTAGGCTCGTCGGCTCCAGACCTGTCCGGCAACGACGCCCACGACAAGGACCCCCACCATGGCCAAGCCCTTCGCCTCCTCCGCCGACACCGCCGTGAAGGAGCAGACCCTCGAGGTGCTCGCGGACGGCGTCTACGCCCTCACCGCGGACGGTGACCCGAACGTCGGCGCGATCGAGGGGGAGGACTTCCTCGTCTGCTTCGAGGCCCTGGCGACCCCCGTCGCGGCCCGGCGCTGGCTGGCCCGGCTGCGCGAACACACCGACAAGCCGGTCCGCCATCTCGTCCTCAGTCACTACCACGCCGTGCGGGTGCTGGGAGCCAGCGCGTTCGGTGCGGAGTCGGTGGTCGCGCACGAGACGACCAGGGCGCTGATCGCCGAGCGCGGGGAGCAGGACTGGGCCAGCGAGTTCGCGCGGATGCCGCGACTGGCCGAGGCCGCCGACTCGGTACCCGGGCTGACCTGGCCGACGATCACCTTCGCCGACCGGATGACCATCGACCTCGGCGGCGACCGCGGTGAGCTGGTGCTGGCCCATCACGGCCGCGGGCACACCGAGGGCGATCTCGTCGCGTGGCTGCCCCGGCACCGGATCCTGTTCGCCGGGGACCTCGTCGAGGCGCAGGCCGCGCTCTACACCGGCGACGCGTTCCACCGGGAGTGGGCGAGCGGCACCCTCGACGCCGTCGCGGCGTACGGCGCCGAGCAACTCGTCGGCGGACGCGGGGCGGTCAGCCGGGGACGGTCCGAGGTGGACGCCGCGATCGCGCAGACCCGGCACTTCCTGCAGGTGATGATCTCCGAGGTCGGCGCGGTGCGGCGCCGCGGCGGCACGCTGCGCGAGGCGTTCGAGGCCACGCACGCCGCACTCGTCGACGACTACGGGCACTGGCCGATCTTCGAGCACTGCCTGCCGTTCGACGTCTCCCGGCTCTGGGACGAGCTGTCCGGAGTGGAGCGTCCGGTGATCTGGACCGCCGAGCGAGACCGGGAGGTGTGGGCGCAGCTGCAGGGCTGAGGACGGTGTCGCCGACCATCGACGACCGGCCGGTGCTGGTCCTCGGCGCCGGGCCGGTCGGGCTGACCACCGCGTTGCTGCTCGCCCGCTGGGGCGTACCCGCGGTCGTACTGGACGCGCGCACCGCACGGGACGCCGTCGGCTCGAAGGCGATCTGCCAGCAGCGTGACGTGCTCGACGTCTGGGAGGCGGTCGGCGCCGGCCGCCGGATCGCCGACGAGGGCGTCACCTGGACCAGCGCGCGCACGTTCCACCGCGGCGCCGAGCTGTTCCGCCAGGAACTCGCCGACCCGGGCCGCTCCGCGTTCCCGCCGTTCGTCAACATCGCCCAGTCCCGCACCGAGGAGATCCTCGACGAGCACGTCGCGGCCGCGCCGCTGGTCGAGCTGCGCTGGGGACACCGGGCGACGGGCATCACCCAGGACGACGACGGCGTCGCCGTCACCCTCGACGGCGGCGGCCGCGTCACCGGTTCGCACCTGGTCGTGTGCACCGGGGCGCGCAGCGGCGAGCTGCGCGCGGCGCTCGGTGTCGGGTTCGGCGGACGTTCCTTCGACGACCGCTTCCTGATCTGCGACGTGCGCGCCGATCTCGCGGGGTTCGCCTCCGAGCGCCGGTTCCACTTCGACCCCGAGTGGAACCCGGGCAGGCAGGTGCTCGTCCACCCGTGCCCGGACTCGACGTTCCGCATCGACTGGCAGGTCCCGGACGGCTACGACCTCGACGCCGAGACCGCCTCCGGTGCGCTCGACGCCCGGATCCGCCACGTCCTCGGGGACACCGGGTACGACATCGTCTGGACCTCGGTCTACCGGTTCCACTCCCGGGTCGCCGACCGGATGCGGTGCGGGCGGGTGCTGCTCGCCGGCGACGCCGCGCACCTGCTCTCGCCGTTCGGCGCGCGCGGGCTGAATTCGGGCGTCGCGGACGCCGAGAACGCGGCCTGGAAGATCGCCTGGGTGCGGCGTGGCCACGCGCCCGAGGTGCTCCTGGAGAGCTACCACGACGAGCGGCACGCGGCGGCGACCGAGAACCTCGCCGTCACCGGCGCGACGATGGACTTCCTGGTGCCGCGGACACCCGCGCAGGCGGCCCGGCGCCGCGACGTCCTCACCCGGGCCGCGACCGACCCGGGGGCCCGCGCGCAGGTCGACTCGGGACGGCTCAGCGAGCCGTTCTGGTACGTCGACTCGCCCCTGACCACGCCCGATCCGGCGCGACCGTTCGCCGGGCGCCCACCCCGCGGGCAGAACCCGCCGGCCGGACCGGGCGTCCTGGTCCCGGACACCCCGGTCGTCCTCACGGACGGGACGACGACCCGGCTGCGCGCGCTGGCCCGCGACGGGTTCCTGCTGCTGACGGCTCCCGGCATCGACCCGGGTGATGCGCGCGCCGCGGCCGCTGGGCTCCCGGTGGGCCCGGTCCGGGTCCTGGCGATGGCCCGGCCGCCGGGTGCGCCGCCCGGTCCGGACGTCACTTCCGGGCTCGTGGCGGGGCCGCGAGCCGACGCCGGCCCGGGTCCCGTCGAGAGCCCCGACCACGCGGCACTCGCGGACCTTCTCGGCGCCCGCCCCGGCGAGGTGTGGGTCGTCCGGCCGGACGCGCACGTCGCCGCCGTCCTGCACCACCCCTCCCGCGACGACGTCGCGGCCGCACTCGCCCGTGCCACCGCGCGGGAGCCCACCGCTGAAGGAGACGACCATGGCGTACTACCGGCGAGCGGGTGACGTCCCGCCGAAGCGGCACACCCAGCACCGCACCCCGGGCGGCGCGCTCTACCGCGAGGAGCTGATGGGGGAGGAGGGGTTCTCGTCGGACTCGTCGCTGCTCTACCACGTCGGGGTGCCCTCGGCGATCGTCGACGCGAGCCCGTGGGACCTGCCCGACCAGCGGCTCACCGAGAACCGGCCGCTGCTGCCGCGCCACCTGCGGCTGCACGATCTCGGCTCGGGCGACTGGAAGGCCGTGGACGCGGTCACCGGGCGCCGGCTGGTGCTGGGCAACGCCGACGTCCGGATCTCCTACGTGGTGGCCGGCGAGACCAGCCCGCTCTACCGCAACGCCGTCGGCGACGAGTGCGTCTACGTCGAGTCCGGCAGCGCGACCGTCGAGACAGTGTTCGGTCCGCTCGTCGCGGGGGCCGGCGACTACGTGATCCTGCCCCGCTCGACCACGCACCGGTGGGTGCCGTCCGGGGCGGAGCCGCTGCGGCTCTACGCGATCGAGGCGACCTCGCACATCGCGCCGCCGGCCCGCTACCTGTCCCGGTACGGGCAGCTGCTCGAGCACGCGCCGTACTGCGAACGCGATCTGCACGGTCCCGGAGACCCGGTGGTCGTCGAGGAGGCCGACGTCGAGGTGCTGGTCAAGCACCGCGGCGGGCAGCACGGCGTCACCGGGACCCGCTATGTCGTCCCGGCCCACCCGTTCGACGTCGTCGGCTGGGACGGCTGCCTGTACCCCTACACCTTCGACGTCGCCGACTTCGAGCCGGTCACCGGCCGGGTGCACCAGCCGCCGCCGGTGCACCAGGTCTTCGCAGGCGAGAACTTCGTGATCTGCAACTTCGTGCCCCGCAAGGTCGACTACCACCCGCTGGCGGTGCCGGTGCCCTATTACCACTCCAATGTGGACTCCGACGAGGTGATGTTCTACTGCGGCGGCGACTACGAGGCGCGCAAGGGATCCGGGATCGCGCAGGGCTCGATCTCGTTGCACCCGGGCGGGCACAGCCACGGGCCGCAACCCGGCGCTGTCGAGCGGGCGCTCGGCGCGGAGTACTTCGACGAGCTCGCCGTCATGGTCGACACCTTCCGGCCGCTGGGCCTCGGCGAGGGCGGGCGCGCGTCGGAGGACCCGGGCTACGCCTGGACCTGGGCCGGGCGCGGACCCGGCGGCTGAGCGGGGGCGGTCCGGGGGCGGGAACCGGGCCCTCTACCCTCGTCGGCATGCCGGAGACCGTGCCGCTGACCGTGCAACTCGTCGCCAAGACCGAGTTCCTCCCCCCGGCCGACGTCCCGTGGTCGACCGACGCCGACGGCGGCCAGGCGCTCGCCGAGTTCGCCGGCCGGGCCTGTTACCAGTCCTGGGGCAAGCCGAACCCGCGGACCGCCACGAACGCCGGCTACCTGCGGCACATCCTGGAGGTCGGGCACCTGTCGGTGCTCGAGCACGGGTCGGTCAGCTTCTACCTGACCGGGATCTCCCGGTCGCTCACCCACGAGCTGATCCGGCACCGGCACTTCTCCTACTCCCAGCTGTCGCAGCGCTACGTCCCGGAGCGGGACGCGGCGATGGTCGAGCCGGACGTGATCGCCGACGACCCGGAGCTGCACGCGCTGTTCTCCCAGGCCACCGCGGACGCGGTGAAGTCCTACGAGCAGCTGCTCGAGGGCCTGGAGAAGCGGTTCGCCGACGTGCCGAACGGGACCCTGCGCCGCAAGCAGGCCCGCCAGGCCGCCCGCTCGGTGCTGCCGAACGCCACCGAGACGAAGATCGTGGTGACCGGCAACTACCGCGCCTGGCGGCACTTCGTCGCGATGCGGGCCTCCGAGCACGCCGACGTCGAGATCCGCGAGCTCGCCGTCGCCTGCCTGCGCGAGCTGCAGGCCGCGGTGCCGAACGTCTTCGCCGACTTCGAGATCCAGAAGCTCGAGGACGGCACCGAGATCGCCTCCAGCCCGCTGGTCACCGAGGGCTGAGCAGCCCGGCCCCGGCCTCCGGCCTCCGGCAGTCGACTCATGACGCTTTAGTTCGGTCATGCCGGACCACAGCGTCATGAGTCGGGGGTG